>CALAHA010000268.1 GCA_937891565.1 uncultured Ilumatobacter sp.
GATCGCCACGGCATCGACGTCATCAGCGGTGACCGCATCGGCGAGCGATGTGGCGACACGCGCTCCGATGTCGGCGCCGACCGCCTGTGCCGCTGCGTCAACGACGTCAAACACCACACTCACCGACGCTCCAGGCACCTGGCGAGCCAGCATTTCCGCGTGCATTTTGCCAATCCGCCCGCAACCGAGCACCGCAAATCTTGTCGTCATGTCATGTCTCGCTTCGTCGGTCGGCCTGCAGGAGGTTGGATGATGATGTGGCCGCTCGCGGTGTCGACTGCGTATACAGCGATCGGTTCCTTGACCGGCTTGCGACACGGCGCACCTGTCGCAAGATCGAACCGACCGTTGTGCTTCGGGCATTCGATCTGTGGTCCGTCTGGGCCGTCAACGACCGCTCCACCAGCAAGGTGAACTTGGCCATGGGTACAAGTGCCGTCAACAACGCACACCGTGCCATCGTCGATGCGTGCCACGGCAAAGGTCCGGTCACGCACGTCAACACGAGTAATCGAGCCGATCGCAATCTGCTCGACTGGGCCGAGATCGAAGGATCCATCAGGGCGGATTAAGCCGATTGAACCAGCCTCAGCCGGAGCGTTTGGCACATCGGGGATGAGGCGGGTCTCGAGTTCGTGATTTGGGTCGTCGCGCTGCCGCCTCAGTTCCCCGATGATCTCGCGATACGCGTGGAGACAGTTAGGGCTCGGTTCGGGCAGCGCGTGTTTAATCTCCGCGTGCAGCGCAGGCAGGCGGTAGTAGGGAACGGTCGGGAAGATGTGGTGCTCGACGTGGTAGTTCATGTTGAGATACAGGAACCTGAACACGGGATTCATGTACACCGTTCGGCTGTTGGCTCGATGGTCAAGCACATCTTCTTGCAGGCCCAGATGCTGCGTCGTCCCGAAGAAGAGAACGAGCCAAGCTCCGTACATCGTGGGCGCTCCGACCAACAAGATCGGCAGCCAGCTTTGCGTCGCTACCGCTAGCGCTATGACTGCTGCATGGACGACCACACTGAACCGGGCTTCCCACACGACCTTGTTCCGTTCGTTGGCGGGCACGAGGTCGAGGGCAACCGGATCGATGTTCCCCACAGCGTGCTGGACGATTCGCCAGAACATGACCGGCTGGTTCCGGAGGCCGCTGTAGTTCTGCGCAAGGCGCAAGAGCGACGGTGGCCGAGCGAGCTGAATTTCCGGATCTCGGCCGACGATGATTGTGTCGCTGTGGTGACGGAAATGAGACCATCGCCAGAGCGTCGGCCCACGCCACAGCATCAACGATGCGAGCTGGTACATCGCGCCGTTGACTCGCTCGTTCGAGCACGCGGTCCCGTGCCCAAACTCGTGCCACCGGGCGTCTGCTGCGCCAAACAACGCGCCGTAAACGACAAACAGGGGAATCGACCAGTAGCTCGGGAACACCACTGCTGCAGCAACACCGACGCCAGTCAAGAAGCCCAGCCACAGCACCGCATCCGCAATCGCCCGCCGGTTGGTCCGCTCCGTGAGCTCGCGCATTCGACCAGGGTCGACATACGGGCGAAACCATTCGGCATCGACGAGGCCGACTTCGGCCGCACGCTGCGCCTCCGGGCCGACGACCGAATAGTCGCGTGCGGTGCGATCGAGTGTGTCAGTCATGATTCGAGTGTGGTCGTTGCAGCTTGCGCGATGCCAGTCAGGCTCTGCGCTGCGCGGCTTTTCCGGCAACAACCTCGTTATGCGCATCGACGACTTCAGTGCGATATGACGTCTCGGGGACCCCGACCTCCCAGTACGTGCCGCCCTCGGTCCACTCATAAGGATGGGTCTGCAGCGCTATCACGTAGGTCCGGTCGGCTGCGCGGGCTCTGATCATTGCTGCTTCGAGTTCGGTGACCGTGCGCACGGTCTCGCTGTTGCAGCCCTGCGCCTTGGCCAGCATTTCGAAGTCGACGCGGACCTCGGTGTTCGGTCCCTGACAGTCGTCGAGCAGGTTGTTGAAAGGAACGCCGCCCTGGTTCATCTGCAGCCGGTTGATCACTGCGTACCCGCCGTTGTCGCAAATGATGACGATCATCTTGTGGCCACTGATCACCGAGCTGTACAGGTCGGAGTTCATCATCATCGTCGAGCCGTCCCCAACGAACACGATGACTTCACGGTCAGGCATTGCCATCTTGGCGCCCCATCCCCCGGCGATCTCGTAGCCCATGCAGCTGAAGCCGTACTCGCAATCGAAGCTGTTGATCTCGTCGGCCCGCCAGCCGTTGTTGACCTCGCCGGGGAATCCACCAGCAGCAGCCAGTACGTAGTCGCCCGGCACCTTGTTGCGGTCGATAGCACCGACGACCTGGGCATAGGTGACGGGCGCCCCGTGTGCGACTTCCGCATCGTTGGGGGCGGCGATTTTATCGATGTAGGCGTGGTAGCTCGCACGTTCGACCGTTGCGCGTTCGCTCCAGCTGTCGTCGGCTCGCCAGTCACCCAGTGCTTGGCCAAGTTCTGCAAGACCTTCGCGGGCATCCGCGACGAGCGGCATTGAGCGGCGCTTGCGTGCATCAAAGCGTGCCGCGTTCAGCCCGATGAGCGTCACCTCAGGGTGCTGGAAGAGCGTCCACGACCCGGTGGTGAAGTCCTCCATTCGGCTGCCCACGGCAAGGATGACGTCGGCAGCCGCAGCCAGATTGTTGGCCGATTCGCATCCGGTCACACCGATCGGGCCAGCGTTCAGTTCGTGTGTTGCGACGAGACTGGCCTTTCCGGCAACCGTCTCGACGACGGGGATGTTGTGGCGCTCGGCAAACGCCAGCAGCTCGGCTTCGGCAAACGAATAGTGCACGCCGCCGCCCGCCAGGATCAGTGGCTTCTTTGCAGCGCGCAATGCTGCAGCTGCTGCAGCAAGCTGGCCACGGTCGGGTCGGGCCCTGACGATTGCGTGATGCTTCGGAGCAAGGAACTCGTCGGGTACGTCGAAGGCCATTGCCTGCACGTCCTGCGGCAGGCCGAAGAACGCTGGGCCACAGTCGGCAGCATCGAGCATCGTGTCGATGCCCTGCGGCAACGACGTGAGGATCTGATCGGGCATGGTGATCCGGTCCCAGTAGCGAGCGACCGGCCGGAACGCGTCGTTCACGGTTGTCGACGGAACGCCATAGTGCTCGACCTGCTGCAGCACCGGGTCGGGGGTCCGCGACGCAAATGAGTCGCCGGCGATCAGCAACAGCGGGATGCGATTCGAGTGCGCAACGCCTGCAGCGGTGACCATGTTGGTCGCTCCGGGGCCGATCGACGACGTGGCCGCCATGATTTGGCGGCGCCGCATTGCCTTGTTGAACGCGGTTGCTGCGAGGGCCATGCCCTGTTCATTCTGTCCGCGCCACGTGGGCAACTCGTCGCTATGTTCTTCAAGAGCGTGGCCGAGGCACGTGACGTTGCCGTGCCCGAAAATGCCGTAAATACCGGGGAAGAGCTGGGCAGTGGTGCCATCACCGAGTTCGGTGGTCTGGGCAATGAGATGCCCAACAATCGCCTGTGCGACCGTCAATCGTTGTGTCCCCATGAGGGTCTCTCCTTCTCAGATAGTTGCGAAAGGGGTCTGACCCCATGCGCAACTCTGTGCGCTAAATGGTTGCGATGTTGGTGACGTCTTCCCACTTCTCGCTCTTCCAGGAGCGAAGCAGGGCGTCTTGGACGCTGACGTAGTCGATGGCTTCACTGAAGCCCGGGTGGTGCTGGCGTCCAGCTGCGACCGACGACAGGAACTCGAAATCTTCGATGACCTTGAGGTCTTCGTAGCCAATCGAGTTGGCATCACCGGGCACGAAGTGGCCGTGGTACGGGTACCGGTCGCCTGCGTAGACGGTCGTGTAACCCCGAGCCTTGTCGCTGACGAGGTTGAGCTGGAGCTCATTCATTGTTTCCAGATTCCACTTCAACGAACCCTTGGTGCCATAGATCTCAAAGGCGCACTGGCTCTCTGGACCGACGATCGTGCGGCTTGCCTCAAACGTGCCCCTCGCGCCGCTCTCGAACTGTACGAGGGCACCGAAGTAGTCCTCGTTTTCGACGGGACCGGTCGGGTCGCCTGGCTGACCAGCGTCGTAGTGGGTGCCGCCTGCCTTCGGCAGCGGCCGGTCGGGAATGTACGTGTGGCCTGTGCCGACGACCTTCTTGATCGGGCCGACCAGCATGTGAGCGAGGTCGATCGAGTGGCTCAAGATGTCTGAACTCACACCGTGACCGGCGCCGTCGAGCTGGAAGCGCCACGACAGGAGACCCATTGGATCAGAGCCGTACATCGTGAAGAATCGGCCGTTGTAGTTGGTGATTTCGCCGAGTGTTCCGTCGGCGATCAGGTTCTTGGCGTACTGCACCAGCGGTGCCCAGCGGTAGTTGTAGCCGACCCCGGTGATGACGCCAGCCTTGCGGCTCGCGGCCTCAATCCGGACAGTCTGCTCGGGCGTGCCGCCGACGGGCTTCTCACAGAACACGTGCTTGCCAGCCTCGGCAGCTGCGATAGCAATCGGCTCGTGGAGCATGTTCGGGGCGCAAATACAGACCACATCGACGTCGGGGTGGTTGACCGCAGCCTGCCAATCGGTTGTGCCCTCACGAAACCCGAACGACTCGACAGCCTCATCGACCCGGTCTTGCAGGTTGTCGCTGATAATGATCAGCTCGGGGTCGTACGTGCGCTCTTGAAAGAGCGTGGGAATCCGGAGGTACGAGCGCGTGTGCGCCTGTCCCATCCAGCCAAAGCCGATGACGGCGATTCCAATTTTTTGACGCGTCATTGCGTTTCTTCTTCCGGGATGAGGTGGGGGTGAACAATTTCGGCGGCCGTCGCAACCGCAGCCGCCACGTCGCCGTCTGGCGGATAGAGCAGTGAACGACCGACGACGAGGCCACGCACGTTGGGCACAGCCATTGCGCGCCGCCATTCGTCAAAAGACGATTCTGGGTCGGGGCCGGGGGTTCCACCGAGAATCAATCCTGGTAGTGAAGTTGCAGCCATAACTCGTTCGACCTGAGCGGTTGCGGGCAGTTTCAGCCAGGTGTAGGCAGAACTCGCGCCGAGGGCGCTGGCGATACCGACGCACTTGATCAATGCGTCCTCGTCGGTGTCGAGATACTTATCACCAGCCGGCGACGTCGTATATGGCAACGGTTCGAGCATCGCAATCTTCTCGGCTGCAGCCAGTTCAGTAATCCATCGGGCACATGCCTCGATCGTGGGGCGCGACCGCTCGTCAGCCAGGTCGATGCGGAGCAGCATCTTGGCGCCGTCGAGACCTTGTTCGACGATCGACGCAACAGTGTGGCCGGTCAACTGATCGTCGAGTTCCCAAGCCGAGCCCATCAGCCCGCCGCGATTGATTGACCCAATTGCGACCTTGTCATCGAGTGCGCCGAGCAGCGCCAGGTCGTCGAGGATGTCAGGGGTCGCCATGACGCCGTCGACACCTGGGTCAGCGAGCGCCGTCATTGTGCGTTCGATGACGTCTCGACGGTCAGCCATAACGAAAGGCTGGCCGGACACGCCGACCATGCCGCGCGCCGGATGGTCAATCGCGATGATGAACGTTTTGCCATCGTTGGCCAACAGCGGCCGCGCCGTGCGTGCAGCAAGCGCAGCGCTGATCGCCGTTGGATCGGTAGCTCGAATATCGAGCAGTTCCAGCCACGCTTCGTCCAAAATCACCCGTTCTGCCGCACTGTCGCGTGCATCCGATCCGTGATTACTCACGACTGAACTCGCTTCGCGATATTGCCAGTGGCGAGGAGATAGTCGATCTCGTCAGCGGTTGGCATTTCATCAGAACACATCAAACGGCCAGCAACGATCGCGCCAGCAGCATTCGCCCGGTACACGATCTCAGCGGGATCCCAGCCGGCAAGCAACCCGTGGGCCAGCGAGCCCCCGAAGGCGTCGCCCGCTCCAAGACCGCACACCACGGGTACACGAATCGGTTCGAGGACGGTGCGCGAGTTCGCCGTGGCCACCATCACGCCTTCCGCGCCCTGTTTGACAATTGCAATTTCAACGCCGCGTTCGAGCATCCGGTCAGCGGCTTCGTCAGGTATTCGGGTGCCGAGAGCGATTTCGCACTCGTCCCTGTTGCCAACCGCGACCGTGCAGTGGTCAATCGACGGGGAGATGAACTCGCCAGCCTGCCCGGGTGAGTCCCAGAACATCGGTCGGTAGTCGAGGTCGATCACCGTGTGCTGTTTGCGTCCTCGTGCCTCGAGCGCGGCCATGGCCGCTGAGCGAGATGGCTCTTCGGCAAAGCGTGAGCCTGCCAACCAAAACAGCGGCACGGAGCGAATTGTGTCCATCGGCATGTCGGCAACCGAGATGGCCATGTCGGGGCCCCGCGGCTCGCGGTAAAAGTAGATCGACGGTTCTTCAGGCGGCATCAGTTCGCAGAACACCACGGGGGTCAGCAACTCAGGATCGGTAGAAATGAACTCGTCGTGGACACCGAACTCACGCAGGGCCTGGCGAATGTAGGCACCAAACGCATCGTCGCCAACACGATTGATGACCGCAGCCTTGCGACCTAACCGAGCCGCAGCGACCGCGACGTTGGTCGGGCTGCCGCCGATCGACTTCCGGAAAGTCGACACATCGGCGAGCGGCACATTCTGCTGTTCGGGGTACATATCGACAGAGGAACGGCCAAAAGTGAGAATCTCAAGATCGTCGAGATTGAACGGCGCACCGAGCGTCAACTTGTTGGACCGGAACTCTGGAGTTCGTGCTCGAGGGCTTCGAGTTCGGCGCCGCCCGACATTTTTTGGGTCAGTTCGTCGACGGTGATCTCCGACTTCTGGAACGAACCCAGCGAACGACCTCGGTTCAGGATCAAGAAGCGGTTACCCACCGGGTAGGCGTGTCGCGGGTTGTGCGTGATGAAGATCACGGCGAGCCCCTGGTCGCGGGCTTCGATAATTCGCTTGAGTACGACTCCGGACTGCCGCACACCTAACGCTGACGTCGGTTCGTCGAGAATGAGTACTTTGGCACCGAAGTAGCCAGCGCGGGCAATGGCCACCGACTGGCGTTCGCCACCCGACAGCGTGCCAACGGATTGCTCGGTGTCGCGGGTGTCGATGCC
>CALAHA010000269.1 GCA_937891565.1 uncultured Ilumatobacter sp.
GTTGACGAGCATGCAGCACGTCTGATTGCACCCGCGTTGGATGCATGTCACCGTCGACTCGTTCGGTCGCCACAGCTCGGAACCGAAACAGGCCTGCGACGCGGTCAATCAGATCGACCGCCATGGCGGCTGCGGACTACTTCAGGAACGAGGGGACGTCGAAGTCGTCGTCGTCGTCAAGCGGATCGGCCTCGGCGCTGTCGGCGAAGAGTTCGGTGATCCGTGTCGGCGAGGTACCCAACCCGCGATCGTTGCTCGCACTGTTTGACGGCATTGACCCTGAACCCGACGAGGAACCCGACGACGAGCCCTCGACACGATCAAAGCCTGCAGCAATGACGGTGACGCGAACTTCATCGCCCATCTCGTCGTCGATGACCGTACCGAAGATGATGTTGGCGTCGGGATGCGCAACGCCGTGGATGATCTCCGCGGCAGCGTTCATCTCGAACAGACCCATGCTCGACGGGCCGGTGATGTTGAGCAACACTCCGCGTGCACCATCGATCGCCGATTCGAGCAGCGGGCTCGAAATCGCGGCCTTGGCTGCCGACACGGCACGTTCGTCACCGCTTGCCTGGCCGATACCCATGAGGGCAGAACCGGCGTTCGACAGAATCATCTTGACGTCTGCGAAGTCAGTGTTGATCAGACCCGGCGTCGTGATGAGGCTGGTGATGCCCGACACGCCTTGCAGCAGCACTTCGTCTGCCATTTTGAAGGCGTTGAGTACGCTCGTCTTGTCGTTGGCAACGGTGAGGAGGCGATCGTTCGGGATGACGATCAACGTGTCGACCTTCTCCTTCAGACGACCAACGCCATTGTCAGCTTGCACCGCACGCTTGCGCCCCTCGAACGAGAACGGTCGAGTGACGACACCAATGGCCAGTGCACCTGCTTCGCGGGCGAGCTCGGCAATGACAGGAGCCGCACCGGTACCGGTACCGCCACCTTCGCCAGCGGTAATGAACACCATGTCGGCGCCCTTCACCATTTCTTGGATCTCTTCTTTGTGCGCTTCGGCCGCCTCGCGGCCCACTTCGGGGTCGCTACCGGCACCGAGGCCACGCGTGAGATCCCGACCAATGTCGAGCTTGACATCGGCGTCACTCATGAGGAGCGCCTGCGCATCCGTGTTGACGGCGATGAACTCAACGCCCTTCAGGCCAGCATCGATCATGCGGTTGACAGCATTGACGCCGCCGCCACCGACACCGATGACCTTGATCACGGCCAGATAATTTTGTGGCGCACCAGCCATCAGCGGATCCCTTTGAGTTGCTTCGTCAGGCGAATCATGTCGTTCATCAGTGTGTCATTTCCATGTGTCCGGCTCGGTATCCGATCGTTCTGATCGGGCTCCCAGGCGTCTTGATTTACATCCTGCCAGATTTCGGCTGTTCGAGCGGGGACGGTCACAGTACGGTTACCTCGTTGGTCGCCACGTTGATTTCCGTCACTACTCTTGCTGGCAGGTTGTCGAGTTGGTTTTCGAGCCGAACGAGCTTTTCGATCTGATCGCTGTCGCCGAGGGCCGAGCCGAATCGTACCCTAATAGGCGTGGCCTGGAGGGACTCCTCGACAGGCGCGAGGAAGATGACCAAATCGGCCCCGTCATCGGTCACGTCGATTGCCTGGACCCGCGGCCGAATCGTCGGTGTGAGCTTGGTAACAAGTGAGGCTGCTAAAGAGGGTCCGATCGGAGCGAACTCGCCAGCTGCGAGGTCGAGCGTGTTTGGCCCGCCGAGAAGAATAAAGGCCACCGGTTGGCCTTCGATTACGTCGAGCACACGGCCTTCATCATCGAGCACTCGGAATCGACCGTCAGCGCCCCGCATCGTGGCGACCGGCGTGCGCTCACGGATATCAATTGTCGCGCTATCAGGCCACTTCGCCCGGACACGGGCAGTTTCCACCCAGGGAATGGCCTCAAGTGCGCGCTCGGCGGCTTCAGTATCGGCAAGGAGAACGGGCGTTCCGCTGAGCTCGTCGATCACTGCATCGAGGCGATTCTTATCGGTGTAGACGTTGCCACCGACCGACACATTGTCGATAGCAAACAAGCCTGATCCAAGGACAGTCAACGCGCCGAGCGCGGCGAGCGCCGCGGTAAGCCCAGCAACGACCCACTTCAGCCGACGCAGCCCCATCGCTCGATGGACGGTGATCCGACGCTGCCTGAGGCGCGGTTCGATTCCTGGCATCGCGGCGTCTTTGGGTGCGATTGCGTCACCGGTGCCGTCGTCGTCGATGAAAACAGTGCCTTCAGATGGAGTGCCAAGATCGCCGCCGTCAAGGTAGACGGCATCCGGGAGCTCATCAGCCCCACCGATTGCGATGATTGACCGATCACCCGAAGCCCGTGCCCGTGCTGCTGGCAGAGCCTGAGCCGGTGCCGACAATGAGGAGCTCAGCGGGTCAGGATTGAGGTTGACCGGGCGACCGCGAGCTTCGTCGACCGACAAGGAGTCGAGTTGTGCGCCATCGAAGCCGTCGCCTATCTTGATCGTTGGACGCTCTGGTGGCGGCCTCGTCGACCCCGCATCCGAAGCAGGTAATGGGCCGTCCGAAGTAACAATCGACAGTTCGATCACTGCGTCGAACGGGTCGACCTCAGCAGACGTCGTGACATCAGTGCTGATGTCGCGACTGGGTGAGTCCGACATTGCCGGACTCACCTCGGAGGCCGGGGTCACCGAAGATGGTTGCGCCGAATCCGACAACACCATGTCATTGTCATTGTCATCGTCATCGTCATCAATCAGTGCGGCGTTGTCATCGTCTGGTTCGACGTCGAATGCTCGCGAGAGTTCTTCGAGAACCGAATCATCGGGCCGCACGCGACCACGGGCCCGCTTTGGCTCGCCGGGAGGCTTGTTCCGTTTCAACATCAGCAGCACGTGCCGGACTCAGAATTCATCGTCAAACCCGATCAGGCGGATCTCGCTACGCAGCCGATAGCCCGTGGAACGTTCGACCTCGGTACGGACATGACGCATCAGGTCGCGAACATCACCAGCCGAGCCGTTTTCGTCAGCCTGGATGAAGTTGGCGTGCTTGTCGGACACAGTTGCCGTGCCCCGACGAAGCCCGCGCAGCCCAGCCCCTTCGATCAATGCACCGCAGGTGACTTCGCCCGGAACCGGGTTGATGAAGACCGACCCTGCGTTTTGCCCCCCGGGCTGGTTGGCCCGACGCCATTGCACGACCTTGCTCAGTTCGGCCTCAGCCGTTTCTCGGTCGCCGTGCGCCAACTGCAGCGTTGCATCGAGGATAAGTTCGGTGGAAACCAAGCCGCTCCCGCGGAATCGGAGCCCCAAGGCGTCTGCGCTCACAGACCGAACGATGCCAGCTTCTGCCCCGCCGGTCAGGTCACGCTCGACATTCGAGATGTCAGCAATCGTCACAGAGACGAGCGCCGCCGCTATGTCAGAGCCATGGCCGCCCGCATTCATCCGGACCGCGCCACCGACTGAGCCGGGTACGCCGACTGCCCACTCGAACCCCGTGAGCCCAGCGGCGGCCGTGCGCCGAGCCAACACCGGCAGCAAGACGTTGCTTCCAACACTGACCGTGGCTGAGGACTCATCAATCTGGATCGAATCGGTCATGGCGGATGCCGACACGGCGATCCCACGGAATCCGGAGTCGGCAACGAGCAAGTTCGAGCCGCGCCCGACAACGAGCACTGGAAGGCCTGAGGCTGCAACGGCTCTGGCGAGCGGAACAAGATCAGCCCGTGATCGGAGTCTGACAAAGATGTCGGCCGAACCGCCGACGCGGTACGTGGTCAGGGGACCGATCGGCACATCCCGCTCGGCGAGGGCCCCAAGCTCAGTGAGCGCTCGCTCAACTGCGGCGGACATCAAGCACCTCAGACGGGAAGGACGCTATGTCGCCGCAGCCCATTGAAATCACTACGTCGCCGCTCCTGGCCTCTCGTGCGACGTAGCCGACCAGATCGCTCCGGTTTGGCAGCCAGACGACACGTTTGCCCGGGTTGGCCTCGGTGACGGCGTTGACGATCAGCTTGCCAGTGATGCCAGGAATCGGTGTTGTCCCAGATGCGTAGATGTCGGTAAGTACCACGAGGTCGGCCTGGCCGAATGCGTCGGCGTAGTCACGCCAGATCTCAGAGATGCGGTTGAACCGATTGGGTTGGAACACCGCGATGATGCGATCCCAACCATCGCCGCTGTCGCGTGCCCCGGTCAGTACCGAATCGATCTCGGTCGGCAGATGGGCATAGTCATCAACGAAGGTCGCTCCCCCGTCGACACCACGAACATCGAATCGCCGAGCGACCCCACCGAACTTTGCCAAGGCCTCGACAATGTCCGCGAAGCCCACGCCAATTTCGAGTGCCATCGCCGTGGCAGCAAGCGCGTTTCTGACGTTGTACACACCGCGCATTGGCAGACCGATCTCGCCCAGGCGGACCATGTCGCCGCCTTGGCGCCGCTCGACACCGAACGTGAACGATCCATTGGTCGCCAGCACGTCGACGGCACGCACATCGGCATCTTCGCTGAGGCCGAACGTGACACCATCGTGCACGCCGGCGAGTCGGCGGGTGACCGGATCGTCAGCACTGAGGACCTTGGGCCCCGCGATCTGACCGAGGTACGTGTCGAAGCTGTCGACGATGGCCTCAAAGGTGCCGTAGTGGTCGAGGTGGTCGACTTCGATGTTGGTGATAATCGAACCATGCAGAGGCAGTTCGAGGTGGGTACCGTCGCTTTCGTCGGCTTCGACAACCAGCCATTCACCGCCTGACCAATGTGCACCGGTACCGACGTCTGTGACATCGCCGCCGACAATGAAGCTCGGTCGGAGTCGCGCCTGGGCCAAGATCAGCATCAGCATTGAGGTCGTTGTGGTCTTGCCGTGCGTACCTGCCACAGCCAACGACTTTGCACGAGCACAAATCGACGCAAGCATCCCGGCGCGCCGGAGCACCGGGATGCCAGTTTTTCTCGCCTCATCAAGCTCGATGTTGTGAGCCGGGATCGCTGTCGACGCCGTCACGGCGTCGACCCCGTGCACGTACGCCCGGTCGTGTCCCACGTAGACCGCCGCACGCGCCGCACGGACTCGTTCCAGCACCGGGTGTTCGCGAAGATCGCTGCCTGAAACGTCGTGACCCATTTCCGCCAGCGCAATGCCGATTGCGCTCATCCCGGGGCCACCGATTCCGACGACGTGCAGCCGAT
>CALAHA010000270.1 GCA_937891565.1 uncultured Ilumatobacter sp.
GGTGCTGCAGATGAGGGTGGGTGACGTTCGGGCCGATCAGTAGTTGCTCACTCGCACGAGCGACATCGCAGAGCACGGGCCAGACCGGGCGGCGCAGCAAAACGTCGTGAATGGTGAGGTCGGCAAAACCGAGCTGTTCGGCTCGACGCGTCAACACCGGGTAGGCGTCGATGTCCAGATTTCCGTGGAGCTGCAACGAATAGTGCATGAATGGTATCGTAACCAGACATTTGATCGCGATGCGAACGAAACAGCCAGCGAAGCGGTCAACGAGGGTTTTGGACGACACCAGTTGAGGGGTGGGGACGTATGGTCGAGCCGGCCGCCGAGGAACCGAAACGCAGTGAAGCAGAGGGCCTCTTGGTGCTCTCGACGGCCGATGTCGAGGCCTGCCTCACGATGCCTGACTGCGTCGAGGCGGTTGGTGCAGCGTTGATCGCGGTGAGTGCCGGTGAGGTCCACAATCCGCTCCGCACCACGGTGATGCCCCCGTTCGATGGGGCGCCTGGCCTGCTCGGGTTGATGCCCGCGGTGCGCGCAGGGGAGTCATGGCTGTACGGCCTGAAAGAAGTCTGCGTCTTCCCCGGCAACCACGCCAAGGGCATCGACTCCCACCAGGGATCGGTACTCCTCCATGACGGCCAGACGGGCCGTTTGCTCGCGATCATGAACGGCGCCACCATCACCGCAATCCGCACCGCAGCGGCCACCGCAGTCGCGTCGCGCGCGCTGGCTCGACCGGACAGCCGCGTGCTCGCGCTCGTCGGCGCCGGGATTCAGGCGCGGTGGCACCTCGAGTCGCTGGCCCTCGTCCACGACCTGGCCGAAATCAGGGTCTGTTCGCACCGGCCCGAACGGGCAGCTGCCTTCGCTGAGCACTGGGCGGGGCGCTACCCGATCCGTGCGGTCGAAACAGCGGCAGCAGCGGTCGACGGTGCCGACATCGTCACCACCGTGACCAATGCAGTCGAGCCCGTTGTCGAGCGCGAGTCGATCGCCGACGGCACCCACCTCAATGCGGTTGGTTCAAGCTTCGCCACCAAACGCGAGCTCGACACAGCGACCATGGCGGCCGCTCGACTCTTCGTCGACCGCCGCGAATCGACGTTGGCCGAGTCGGGTGACTACCTCTTGGCAGCTGCCGACGGTGCGATCGGACCTGACCACATCGTTGCCGAGATCGGCGACGTCATCGACGGTCGCGTGGCCGGGCGTCGGACGTCTGCCGAGATCACGGTGTTCAAAAGCCTCGGCCTCGCGATCGAGGACATTGCCGCGGCTGAGGTCGCCCTCGGCCGAGCCCGCGAACTCGGCCTCGGCACGGTCGTGCCGTTCTGACCATGAAGGCGACACCGGTCGATCACGACGCACTCGGCATCGTTGGCTACGCCGACCCGTTCGTCGTGTCGCCCGGAGCGACGGTGTCGCTCCACGCCAGTTCGACGGACTCGGAGGCGATGGTGCAGCTCGTCCGGCTCGGTCACGACGGCGAACATGCCACCGAGTCGAACATCGGAACCGCAACGACGATCACGCTCCGCCACGAGGCCCTCCCGCACGGTTCGTGGGGCGAGATCCCTGAGGTGCCTGTCGGCGATGCAGTCAGCCTGTGGGTGTGGATCGGTCGGTATCCCGACGCGGGCGCCACGCTGGCCGACCTCGGTGACCTCGAACTCCGGCTCGGCAGCGACGGCCGACTCCGGTCGGGCACTGCAGCATCGCCGCCCCTCGATCTCTTTCGGTGGTACTTGGTGGCTGCTGGTCGGGGCTGGTGCAGCGTTGCCCCCAAGCCGACCGCTGTGCTCGGTTCGTCAGCGCAGGTCGAACGAGCCGACGAAGTGCCGTTGGTGCAGCGCGACTCGGCGCCGGCGACGCTGCGCTTGGGTGTCGGCTTCGACGGCAAGATTGCTCGACCGGCCGTGCACACCGACGTGGAGCCCGCACGAATCATGGAGTGGGCGGCGTCGCCGGCATCAAGCGCCGACGCATCGTGGGATCTGGCCGAACGACTCGACACCCAGGAGATTGCCGGTGCGCTCGCAGGCAACTGGCAACAGGGCCCGACTCGCGCGGTGCCAGGGCCCGACTGGAACGGCACGGATCTCGACTGGCGCTCAGCACCGAGCCACTACGACGCGGTGTGGCTGCACACCGATGACCTGATCGATGCGTCTTGGCCAGCTGCGACCCACGTCGAGTTGGCAGCCGACACCACCGGGGGTGCGTACGGATTCCGAATCACGTCCCCATCGGGTACCGACCTCGTGCCGTTCTTCGTCCGGACCGAAGCGCCACGCGCCGATGTCGCGGTGTTGCTGCCGACACTCACCTACCTCGCCTACGCCAACGAGCACGTCCAGGCACCGCTCGTCGCGCTGACCGACGAAGTCGCCGCGCCGTTCGCCCGGGCCAACCACCTCCTGAGCTGGTACGACCGGCACCTCGACAACAGTCGCGTCGCGTTCGTGTCGACGAAGCGGCCACTGCTCGGGGTGCGACCCGACCATCGTTTTCGCTACCTCGGCGCGGACCACGGGCTGTCTGCCGATCTTGCGCTGCTGGGTTGGCTCGACCGGCGTGGCATCACCTACGACGTCATCACCGACCACCAACTCGACGCCGACGCAGAACTCCCGTACCGGGCCCTGGTCACGGGCGGCCATCCGGAGTACTGGACCGAACCGATGCTCGACACGCTCGACGCGTTCCTCGCTGACGGCGGCCGGTTGGCGTACCTGGGCGGCAATGGTTTCCTGTGGAGCACCGCCGTCGACCCGGCCCGCTCGTGGCTGGCCGAGATGCGGCGAGGGCAGGTCGAAAACGTGCCGCTCGACGGTGAGGCAGGAGAAGACCACCTGCAGCTCACCGGACGCCCTTCGGGGCTCTGGCGCACGGTGGGGCGACCTGAAGCTGAGCGCGTCGGCGTGGCCACCACGGCAATGGGCTTCGGCGACGGGGTGCCCTACGAGCGCACGACGATGAGCGACGATGCCCGTGCAGCGCGGATCTTCGAGGGCGTCACGCTCCGATCGATCGGAGCATTCGGGCCGAAGCAGGGCGTGGTTGGCTACGAGGTCGACTTCGCCAACCGATTCCTCGGGACCCCCGCACATGCGCTCGTCGTCGCGACCGCGCAGTTGCCCGAACACTTCGCGCCGTTCGCTCCGATGGGATTTCCTGGCCCGACAGGGGAGAATCCGATCTCACGGCGGCGCGCCGACATGGTCTTCTTCGAAACCGCATCCGGAGGAGCGGTGTTCTCCGCCTCCACGATCCTGTGGAATCAGTCGCTGTGCGCGAACGGCGATGACAACGAAGTCGCCCAGATCACCGACAACGTGATCCGCTGGTTCGCCGAGGACGCCGACTTCACGTTCGGCGGACCGGACTGAGTCAACCGCCCAGGTTGTCGAAGTCGGCGTTGCCGCCGCAGATCACCAGACACACCGTCTCGTCGGGGTCGACCGAGATCAAACCGGTGCGGATGGCAGCGATGCCACACGCAGCGGCCGGTTCGCCCGCCAGCTTGCCGTGTGCGAGCAACTCACGCCAGGCAGGCCGCACGGAGTCCTCGGTGATGACCACCATCTCGTCGACGTACGCGTCGATGTGGTCGAGATTGATCTGACCGGTCACCGGTGCCGCCAGACCGTCGGCGAGCGACTTCGGCCCCGGGTGAGCAACGGGGCCGCCCGCCGCGCGGCTCCGACGGATGACGTCAGCGGTCTCGGGTTCGACGCCGATGATCCGGGTGTTCGGCTTGGCGAGCTTGATCGCTGCGGCCACGCCGCTGATCAATCCGCCGCCGCCGACCGGCACGATCACGGTGTCGACCTCGGGCAGATCCTCGATGATCTCGACGCCGGCACTGGCGTGACCAGCGACGATCGCCGGATCGTCGAACGGGTGAATCAACGTTGCGCCGAGTTCGTCGCGCCGGCGCATCACATGAGCGACCAGGTCGCCTTCGACCAGTTCGAGTGTCGCTCCCATTGCCCGCACGGCGTCGACCTTGAACTGCACCGCGTGTGCCGGCATGCAGACCGTGACGGGCACCCCGAGCGTGACTCCGACGTGTGCGACCGACATCGCGTGGTTGCCGGCCGAGAACGCGATCACGCCACGTGCTCGCTCGTCCTCGGTCAGCGACAGGGCGGTGTTGAATCCGCCGCGCACCTTGAAGCTGCCGGTGTGTTGGAACAGCTCGGCTTTGCAGAAGACCTTCGTGCCGAGCAGTGCGCTCAACCCCGACGAGGCGATCATCGGTGTCCGGAGAACGTGGGGTTCGATTCGAGCGCGTGCCGCATCGATGTCGGTCTGGCTGACGAGCCGTGTTGGAGGGGTTGCATGGGATCGCGTCGGTGAATCGTTCACAGGGTCTCCGTCAGCCGAACTTCGCCACCGGCGATGGCGTCGCGCAGCAACTTGCCGGCAGCGTTGCGGGGGAGTGGGTTGGAATGCACGGTGATTTCGACGGGCACCTTGAAGCCGGCCAGACGGTCGGCCACCCATGCCCGGAGCTCGTCCGGATCGACGTCGGTGTTCACCTGGACGACGGCGACGACCTCTTCACCGAGGTCAGGGTGCGGGCGACCGACCGCTGCCGCGTCGAGCACCGCGCCGTGGTTGCACAGGACGTCCTCGATCTCGGATGGGTAGACGTTCTCGCCGCCACGAATGATCAGTTCCTTGGCGCGGCCCGTTAGGGTCACGAATCCGTTGTCGTCGATGACGCCGAGGTCGCCCGTGCGGAGCCAACCGTCTTCGGTCAACGCGTCGCGTGTCGCATCTGGGCGCTCCCAATACCCGGGCATCACCATCGGGCCGCGGACCTGGATCTCGCCTTCGATCCCGACCTCGAGCGGATGATCGAGCGGATCGGAGACCCGGACTTCGGCAGTCGGGAATGCCTTGCCGACGGTCTGCGGTTGGCCGACATAGTCGGTGCCGGTGGCATACAGCAGCAGCCCGCAGGTTTCGGTGAGGCCATAGCCGGTCCCGATCAGCACGAGGTTGGGGAACGTCTCGATGCAACCGTCGATCAGCGATGTCGGCGGCGGTGCGCCGCCCCACGACACCGAGGTCACCGACGACAGGTCATACCGGTCGCGCGTCGGGCTGTCGACGATCCGGGTCATCATCGTGGGGACCCCGCCGAGGCTGGTGCAGCCGTGGCGCTCGGTCATTGCCATCACCGTGTCGGGGTCGTACCGGCCCGTATTGAGAATGGTCGTGCCGCCCATCCCGACCCCGAACATCACACCCCACTGCAGGCCGGCGACGTGGAACATCGGCGCCGACAGCACGGTGGACGGCGCCGCGGGCGGCCCGGACGGAGCCTTGAGGAACACGGTCGGGAAGTACCGCATGCCCGCCCACATCACGTTCTGATACGTCGCGGTCGCGGCGCGATGCGTGCCGATGACACCCTTCGCGTTGCCGGTCGTCCCACTCGTGAACAAGATGGTCGCGACGTCGTCAGGATCGATGTCCGCCGCGGGCAACGGTGCCTCGCCGGTGCAGACCTCGTCGAACCGACGAACCCGCGGATCACCAGAGAGCTCAGTGCCCTCACCGAGGACGAGAATGTGCTCGACGGACTCCAGTTCGGCGAGGTGCGGCGCGAGGCGCTTCAGCTGGCGCTCGTCGAGCACGAGCACTCGAGGTGTGCTGATGGCGATGGCGCTGAGCGTCTCGGCCGGATGCCACCACGAATTGAGCCCGACCACGATGCGGCCGGTGGCGACTGCGGCCCAGGCGGTGAGCGCCCACTCGATCGAGTTGGCAGCACTGATCGCGATGCGATCGCCGGACCGTAACCCGCAACCATCCAGCAGGCCGGCAGCGATGCCGCCGACCCGGCCGACCAGCTCGCCGAAACGGACGTCGCGGTCGTCTTCGATCAGGTAGGAGCGGTCAGGAGGCTGGGCCTCGGCGAGCTGGAGCAGTTCGCGCAAGTCGCCGACGACCGGATTGGCGAACACCAGGACATCGGCGCCGTGTACCGATTGCCGGACTGTTGCGAACGGATCGGGTAGCCCGTCAGTCGGGGAGTGCTCTGCAGCGTCGGTCATTGGTTCAGTTGCCGGGTTCGATTCGCTCGACCGGCAGCTTGGGGCGCCGGTCCCAGACGACCTTGAAGACGTCCGGCCGCGCGTAGTTCCCGACACCATTGACCCACCATTTCGTGTCGAGTGTCGTCTTGACATCGATCACGCCGGTCACGATTGTCTCGACGTCGAACACCGGCTCGGTGACGTACAGCGCGCCGGGCCCTGCGATCGAGCTGCCGCCGTGGGCATCCCAGGCGCCCGGTACCTCGGCCATCGGGAAACCATCGGGGAGACGATCGGGGCTCATCACTTCGCGCGCCGACACCACGTAGCAGGCATTCTCCATCGACGTGTGGCGGACGGCGGCATCGATCACCGGGTCGAGGAACGCTTGGCCAGGCCAGACCGCGACATGCACCTGGATGCCCATGTCGCACAGCACGTACCGAGCAGGTGCCATTTGATGCTCGTAGCAGATCAATCCGCCGAGGCGGCCGAGCGGAGTGTCGTGAACATCGAGGTCCGAGCCGTCGCCGGGGGTCCACACCAGCCGTTCGGTGATCGTGGGGTGCAGCTTGCGGTGTTTGCCGAGGAGTTGTCCGTCTGAACCGATGTAGACGAGGGTGTTGAAGACCGCCTCGCTCACGGGATCGCGTTCGTTGACACCGATGACTACGTGCATGTCATGGTCCGCAGCGCAGGCCGCGATCTGAGTGATCTCTGGGCCGGGGACGGTGACGGCCTGGTCGACGAATCCGCGCCAGGCGTCGAAGTAGTCGGGGCGGGGGCCGAGCCCCTCCCAGTACGGGTAGCCGGTCAGCCAGGTCTCGCTGAACGCCAGCAGCTTGACGTCGCTCGCAGCCGCTTCGGCGATGGCGGCACAGGCGCGTTCGGTTCCGGCCGCCGCGTCGTTGACCGACGGGGCCCATTGGACCGCACCGGCGACGAACGGATCGGGGAAGTTTCTCATCAGGGTCATTGGGCTCTCCTGGTCATGTCGGACGTCGGTTCATGGCGTAGATCACAGCGTGTTCGATGCGGGCAACAAGGAGGTCGTCGACGACGACCGCGGTGTCGAGGGTGAGGAACTCGGCGCCGTTGTCGGTCGTGAGTTCGTGAATGCGCGGCCGGACCGAGACGGTTTCGCCGACGCGTAGCGGCCGATGATGGCGCACCCGAGAGCGAGCATGAATCCACGGGCCGAGCGCGACCGAGTGCATCAACGACAGGTTGGCCAGGTCGCCGTAGATGACCGGATGCACGATGCCGCGGTCGCCGAACACGGTGAGGTCGTTGCCGATGTCGGTGAGCAACTTGTGTTGCCACGCGTCGTCAATCGTGTACTCGACAGTCGGGAAATGAGCGACACCGTCGAGTGCACTTCGAACGGGCGCGTACGGCTCGTCCCGTGGCGGGACAAGGGGATGAGCGCGGGCGGGAAGTGGGCCGGGAGCGCCCGGTGTTGCATCGGCGGTGGCCACGACGACACCGTCATCGCGCACCGCCGCGGCCCGAATCGATGCGAGTGGTGCGTGTTCAGCAGTGACGATGAACCGTTCGCCTGCATAGGCAGGTTGCCGGAGGCGAACCTCGACCGTGCCGCGATCGAGCCACGAGTCGCCGAGCGCAGCGACGACCTGACGCAGCAGGTAGCCATACGTGGTGACTCCAGCGACGAGGGCGCGCTCGTAGCCGAGTTCTCGTGCGGCATCGTCGTCGTGAATGTCATTTCCTGAGTCCGCCGCGACGTTGATGGCCGTCACGGTCCACGGCTCGACGTGCTGGTGGTCGTGCTGGTCGGTCATGCGATCCTCACCACCGTGCGCCCTCGGGTGCGTCCACCGAGGATCTCTGGTGCGAGCGAGGCCACCTCGTCGAGGTCGATCTCCGTGGTGAGCGACTCGAGCGCGTCGAGGTCGAAGGTGTCTTCGATGCGCTGCCAGATCGCTGTTCGCCGGTCGGGAGGGCACATCACCGAATCGATGCCGAACACTGTGACGCCGCGCAGGAGGAATGGCGTCACATTGCTGGGCATCGCATCACCCCCGGCCAGCCCGCACGCGGCCGCAGCAGCTCCGTAGCGCAGTTCGGCGATCACGTGCGCGAGTGTGGACCCTCCGACGGCATCAACGCATCCGGCCCATCGTTCCGACAGCAGCGGTCGCCCCGGTGCGTCCTCGATGGTGGAGCGGTCGATCACCGTGGTGGCCCCGAGAGTACGAAGTGCTTCGCCGTTGGCCTCGACGCGCCCGGTCGACGCAGCGACGTCGTAGCCGAGTTGAGCCAACAGGTGCACGGCGCTGCCACCGAGACCACCTGAGGCGCCGGTCACGAGGACCGGTCCGTCGCCCGGCACGAGGCCGTGCCGCTCGAGTGTGTCGATGGCCAACATTGCGGTGAACCCCGCTGTGCCGACCGCCATTGCTTGTCGGGTGGTCAAGCCGGCCGGGAGCGCGGTGAGCCAGTCGGCCCGCACGCTTGCTCGGGACGCGTAACCACCCCACCAGATCTCGCCGACGCGCCATCCAGTGAGCACGACCCGATCACCCGGTGACCATCGTTCGTCGTCGGAACGCTCGACGACGCCAGCGAGGTCGACACCGCCGACATGGGGATAGTCGCGCCCGAGTCGGCCGCCGCCGGTGAGGACGAGCCCGTCTTTGTAGTTGAGCGACGACCACTCGACGTCGACGATCACGCCGGCCTCCGGCAGGACGTCGTCGGGCAGCACGACGATCTCGTGTTCCATGCCGTCTGCTGTGCGGTCAGTGAGCAGGGCGCGAAAGCTCATTGCAATGGTTCTAGCACGGAACCATTGCGGTTGTCACGTCGGATCTCCACTGGCGAGCATCTCGAGCAACTCGCGTCGAGTGTTCTCGATGTGCGTCTCGACAGCGGCGGCGGCGGCTTCGGCGTCGCGCTCGGAGACCGCCTTGAAGATCGCGGCGTGTTCAGCGCGGGTCTCTTCGATGTGGGTGTTGTAGCGGAGCTGGTCAGTCGGGGCGAACAGCTCGCCCCGAGCTTCGTCGACGGCGGCGATCAGCCGAGGGGAACCGGACGCCTCGGCCAGTGCGGTGTGGAACTCCGAGTCGGCCTGCCGAAACGCCTCGGCGCCGGCTGCGGCGTCGAGGCGCTCGATTGCGGCCGACATCCGTTCCAGGTCGGTTGCGTCGGCGCGCACCGAGGCCAGTTTGGCCGAGCGTCGTTCGACGGCCAGCCGATACTCGATGAGGTCGTCGAGATCGACCAGGTTCTCGCGCATCCGTCGAAGCCAGCGCTCGTATGGCTTGTCGAGGCCGGTGACGAAGTTGCCGCCGGTGGCGCCGCGACGGGCTTCGAGATACCCCTCGGCCTGCAGTCGGGCCAACGCGCCGCGCAGGGTGATCCGCCCGACGCCGAGGTCGGCTGCGAGTTCGCGTTCTGCGGGAAGGCGATCGCCTGGGCTCAATTCGCCGCGATGAATTCGACCGCGCAGGAGGTTGGCAATGTCGTCGACCGTGGTGTGACGCATTCCTGCAGTGTGCCCGATGCAGCCACCCACTGTCGGTAACAAGCGTGATGAAACGCGGCGCCGGTCAGGTGTCGAACGTCAGATCAGCGCGTTCACATCGGCGCGTTCGCATCGTCGACGCCGACGATCCTGCTCCCGCGGAACAGCTCGAAGGTCGTCGCGTCGCCGTGGCCGCCGATGCCGCTGGCACCCCAGAAGCTCTGTTCGGAATCGCCGCAGAGGTCGAACAGGCCGGTTCCGTTGACCTTGACTTCGCCGGCCCGGAGGCGAGCGCCGAGTGCCATTGCCCGCTCTGTGTCGGCCGAGAAGACGTACGCCGCGAGGCCGTCGTCGCCGACACTGGCCGCCGCGAGCGCAGCCTGTTCGTCGGCGACCGAATGCAGTGTCATCACCGGGCCGAACGTCTCGCTCAGCGATTCGTTCGCCGCGATGCCCGTGATCAGCGTGGGTGGGAAGAACCATCCGCCGAGGTCCGGGAGTTCGCCGACGCGATGCACCTCGGTGTCGGCCCGGCTGTCGAGCGCCTGGACCGCGGCGGTGACCTTCTGGTGATGCAGCTGATGGGAGAGCGGCCCGATCTCGGTGTCGGGATCAAGGCACGATCCGATCCGGCGTCGAGCGAGCTCGGTCAGGAGGGCATCACGGAGGTCGTCGGCCACGGAGGCTTCGACGAGAATGCGCCCTGGTGCTTCGCACCATTGACCATTCAGTTTCGTGGCGCCGTCGGCGAGGCTGCGTGCCGTGGCAGCGATGTCGGCGTCAGCGCACACGATCGCGGGGTTGTTGCCGCCGAGTTCGAGCTGGAGGCGGGCGAAATTCGGAGCAGCTGCTGCAGCGATCGCCCGGCCCGCTGGTTGAC
>CALAHA010000271.1 GCA_937891565.1 uncultured Ilumatobacter sp.
AACCGCGACCGAAGTGGTCAAAGTTCAGCAGGTTCGGTCGTGCGACCGCACCCTTGACGGAGTTGGCGTACCCGTCGAGCAGGTTCTGGAAGTAGGCAATGATGTTGCCACCTTCTTCGTACTCGAGCGTTTGCATCTCCCGGATGATCGCGTTGCGCTTCTCGTCATCGGTCTCAGCAAGCGCCTTGTTGTACAGCTCTTGGAAGTTGGAGCCAGCGGGCGGCCACTTGGTCTCTTGGTACGTGGCCGTCGGAAGCGAGCCGGCTCCGACTTGGTTGAGGTACGGACGCGTGCTCCAGTAGCTCGTGGCGAAGACACGTTCCGTGTATTCGGCGCCCCAGTAGGTGCCGCCGTCGAGGACGGTCGCCGTGACGTTGATCCCGGCTTCTTTGGCTTGCGACGCGAACGCCGTGGCGAATTCGGGCAGGCCTGCGGTGTCGTCGGGAGCGAACAACTCAATGCTCAGGTCGCTCTGGCCAGCCTCGGCAAGCAGTGCCTTGGCCTTGTCGATGTCCTGCACGCGCTGCGGGAAGTCTTTCGGGTATGAACCGTCGAGCAAGCCATACATGTCGTTGCCGATACTGCCGTGGCCGGACAGCACGCGCTGCACCATTTCTTCCCGATCCACGATCAGACGCATGGCCTGACGAACGCGGACGTCATCGAACGGCGGCACGTCGATACGCATGGTGATGGTCTGCCAGTTGCCGGCAGTGGACTCGAGGAGCTGCAGATCGGAGTTCGCTTCGATGGTGCTGGCCTGGGCGAACGGGATGTCGAGTGCGACGTCGATGTCTCCCGATGAGAGTGCATTGACCAGAGCCGACTGGTCGGCGAAGTCGATGACCTGTACTTCGTCGAGATATGACTCGCCCCAGTAGTTCTCGTTGCGCACATGGACGCTCTCGGAGCCAGGCGTGAAGCTCTTCAGTTTGAAGGCACCGGTTCCGATCTGCGTCGACGGGTCCCCGCTGAAGCGCTCGTACCCCTCGGGCACAATCGTTGCGGCATAACCGGCGAGACCGATCTGGAACGCCACGCTCGGTACGAGCAAGTTGAACTCGACTGTACGTTCGTCAAGCTTGACCATGCTGTCGTTGTTGATGAATTCGAGCAGACTCGGCGCCAGACCGAGTTCCGGGTCGATGAGGCGCTGGAAGGAGTAGATGAGGTCATCGGCGCCAACGGTCTTGCCGTTGTGGAACTCGATGCCTTCCTTGAGACGTACGACGTACTTGTCAGGTGCAACGACCTCGATCTCTTCGCCAAGGCTGTGTTCGAAGTTGAGGTTGAAGTCGTCGTCGTAGTTGGCAATGCCTTCCCACGAGCTGACGAGACGCACCTGGTCGGCACGCGACACGATGTACTGGCCATCCATGATGTCATTCGTGCTGCCGACGACGCCGACGCGTAGCGTGCCGCCCTTCTGGGGTCCGCCGGCTGGCGGATCAGTTGCCGGCGCAGCGGTATCGGGCGCAGCAGTTCCGGCCTGGTCGGTTGAGCCGGTTGTATCGCTCGGCGGATCGGTCGCAGGCGCCGTGCCGTTGGTCACCGGGGCGCCGGTCTCACCGCCGCTCGAGCCACACGCGGCGAGCACAGCAGCGGCACCAGCACCGAGCAGTAAGCGTCGACGTCCAACGGACGGCGGCAGCCAGAGTTTGCGATCTTCGGTCATTGCTGTACCCCCATGGTATTTCAATTGCGCGGCCCGAATAGGACGACCGAGTAATCATAGCCAGCTTCCAAACAGCGCAGTGAAACCGACATTTCTGACGGAACGCCTCGGGAACTTTCAACCCAAGGTGCTTACCTACGTCTATGGATATGTCTCCGACCGTCGCGGCTCCCGACGTCAATCAGGGCGTGCAGCTGTGAGTCTGCGACGACTTCTGCGCACCCATCTCGGGCCGTACCGCAAACTGCTCACCATCGTCGTCGTGCTGCAGGCCATCCAGACCACCGCTGCGTTGACGCTGCCGTCGCTCAATGCCGACATCATCGACAAGGGTGTCTTGCGCGGAGACGACGGTTATATCTGGCGCACCGGCGGCATCATGCTGGTGTTCAGCTTCATCCAGATCGTCTTTGCGGTCGGTGCAGTGCGCTTTGGCGCACAGGCCGCCATGAGCTTCGGCCGCGACCTCCGCCGCGACATCTTTCATCAGGTCACCAGCTACTCGGCACGCGAAGTCGGCAAGTTCGGTGCGCCGTCACTGATCACTCGCGTCACGAACGATGTACAGCAGGTCCAGATGCTTGTTGTCCTGACATGCACCATGATGATCGCCGCTCCGATCACGATGGTCTTCGGCATCGTGTTCGCCATCCGAGAAGACGTTGGCCTCTCAGTGATCATGCTCGTAGCAATCCCGATTCTGATCGGCGTGCTGG
>CALAHA010000272.1 GCA_937891565.1 uncultured Ilumatobacter sp.
AGTGTCGGTCAAAATCATCGATCAGATGGTTGCTCAGGGTGTGCCATTCGCACGCGAGTACGGCGGCTTGCTCGCCAACCGCTCGTTCGGTGGAGCCCAGGTCAGCCGCACATTTTATGCACGCGGCCAGACCGGCCAGCAGCTGTTAATTGGTGCATACCAGCAGCTCGCCCGCCAGATCGGCTTGGGCAACGTCAAGCTCTGGAACCGCATTGAGTTGGTCGACGTCGTCACCGTCGACGGTAAATGTGCCGGCATCGTGACCCGCGACCTGATGAATGGCGAGGTCAAGTCGCATTCAGGCCACGCTGTCGTGCTTGCGACCGGCGGGTACGGCAACGCCTTTTACCTGTCGACGAATGCGATGGCGTGCAACGTCACTGCGGCATGGCGTGCACATCGCCGAGGGGCGGCGTTCGCGAACCCCAGCTACACGCAGATCCATCCAACGTGTATTCCGCAAGCCGACGACTTCCAGTCAAAGCTGACGCTGATGTCCGAGTCGCTCCGCAACGACGGTCGCATCTGGGTTCCGAAGGATGCCGACGAGACCCGACCCGCCGCGCAGATCCCCGAAGATGAACGCGACTATTACCTTGAACGGATTTACCCGAGCTTCGGCAACCTTGCACCGCGTGACGTGTCGTCACGAGCTGCAAAGCGGCTTGTCGACGCTGGTCAGGGTGTCGGCCCATTGAAGAACGGCGTCTACCTCGACTTCGCTGAGTCGATCGACCGGCTCGGCCTCGACACAATCGTCGAGCGCTACTCGAACCTGTTCGAAATGTACGAGCGCATCACCGGTGAAGATCCTCGCGAGTCGCCAATGCGTATCTACCCGGCGAGCCACTACACGATGGGCGGATTGTGGGTCGACTACGAACTGCAGACGACGATCCCTGGTTTGTTCTGTATTGGTGAAGCGAACTTCTCCGATCACGGAGCAAACCGCCTCGGTGCGTCGGCGTTGATGCAAGGCCTCTCCGATGGCTATTTCGTGCTCCCGTACACCATTGCTCCGTACCTCTCCGGCCTGCTCAACAAGCCGATCCCAGACACCAGCCACGAGGCCTTTGTCACTGCCGAGCAAGAGGCGCGAGACCGTTTCCAGGGATACCTCGACATTGGCGGAACGAAAGGCCCCGATCACTTCCATCGTGAACTCGGCCGGATCATTTGGGACTACTGCGGCATGGATCGCAACCAGATCGGCCTTGAGAAGGCGCTCGCCGAGATCCCGGCGCTCCACGCCGAGTTCAAGAAAGACCTCCGAGTCACCGGTTCAGGAACAAGCCTCAACCAGACGCTCGAAAAGGCAGCACGAGTCGACGACTTCTTCGAACTCGGCATCTTGATGTGCCAGGACGCACTCACCCGTGAAGAGAGCTGCGGCGGTCACTTCCGTTCCGAGCACCAGACCGACGATGGCGAGGCGCTTCGTAACGATGACGACTTCGCACACGTGACGGCCTGGGAGTGGAGTGGCAACCCGTCCGAGCCAATCGAACATCGCGAAAAGCTCGAGTACGAAGTCGTCCATTTGGCGACCCGTTCGTACAAGTAATCGCTGCAGCCCCATCATCTGATTCGCATCTGGGAAGTAAGAGACACCACGTGAGCAACCTCTCCAACATCAACCTCAAGATCTGGCGCCAGGACGGTCCCAATTCGCAGGGCCGCTTCGAGACCCATCAGATCCCCGAGATCAGTGACGAAGCTTCGTTTCTTGAGATGCTCGACATCTTGAACGAACGCCTCATCGAAGAAGGCAAGGCAGCCGTGGTTTTCGACCACGACTGCCGCGAAGGCATCTGCGGCACCTGTTCGCTGATGATCGACGGCCAGGCGCACGGCCCGCAACGAGGTACCGCAACCTGCCAACTTCACATGCGGCAGTTCGAGTCTGGCGCAGAGATCGTGATCGAGCCGTGGCGAGCCTCGGCATTCCCGATCATCAAAGATCTCATGGTCGATCGCTCAGCGTTCGACCGCATCATCGAAGCGGGCGGTTATATCACTGCGCCGACCGGTGGAGCGCCCGACGCCAACCTCATCCCGATCCCGAAGCCGGTCGCTGACGCGTCGATGGACGCAGCGGCCTGCATTGGTTGTGGAGCATGTGTTGCTGCGTGTCCGAACGGCGCCGCGAGCCTCTTTACTGGAGCGAAGATTTCGCACTTGAACCTGCTTCCGCAAGGTCAGGCCGAGCGGTACAAGCGCACCGAGGCGATGGTCGAGGAGATGGATTCCCACTTCGGTTCCTGTACCAACCACGGCGAGTGCGAGGCCGCGTGCCCGAAAGAGATTTCGATCGACAACATCGCGACGATGAACGCTGACTACGCCAGGTCGAAGTTCAAGAACCGCAAGGCACTGTCCCGCTAGACAGACTTGCCACCGGAACCGCTTGCGAAGGCGTGAGGTCGATGCGCACGTGAGGCGCACCCGACCTCACGCCTTCGTCGCGTTTGGACAGCGGTTTCAGCTGCTGGGTGGGAGCGTGATTGCGGTGGTATAGCGGTTGTGGCTGGTCATGTCGCCGGCGGTCATCGTGAGTTCGATCGAAAGCTCACCGAGCGTGTTGGGCACGGTTACATCGATCCTGCCCACCTTGACGACATCGTCGGCCCCGACTGGGCCGCCGAAGCGCCAACGTTGCTCACCACCTGCCCACGAGGCAATGGCGTCGACCACGGCGAAGTCAATCGGTTCACGCAGGTCGCTGATCAGATGCACGTCAAGCTTCATCCGGTCGCCCTCGTTGATCCACTCCGGCGGCTGGTCGGCCACGACGAGAACTGACGCGCATGCGGCTTGCACGACGGCAAAGGCATCTTTCGGGACGCGTTCGTGATCGAGGATGCTTGCCGAGATGACGGGTGCAGGGTCGGCGAGTGCGTAGAAACAAAAGCCACCTGACGGCCGATACTTCAGCCGGCGGAGTGTCTCGATCTGTGTCTTCAACACATGTGATTGATACCGCTGAGTCGTGTCGCGCCATTGTTCGTATGACTCGAATGACCCGGGCGGGAACAGCTGCTCGAACTGGTCGCGCTGGTACCCGTACTCGACCTCAAGGCGCGCCCAGTCCAGATTTGGCCAGTCGTGGTTGCGGAGTTGTTCGTCGATGAAGGGCGCCGTGTGCGGCGGTGCATGCGCGCCGAATTCCGAAACAAAGCGAACGAGCCGCGGTACTCGCGTGGCGAACCGTGCAAGGTCTTCGGCTTTGCCTCGATGCCACCCGAACCAGATGTGCGCATCGGTCCCGCTGAGCTGCGGGAAGTGGGGGAGTACTCCGGAGTGCGCGACTGTTTCGCGGCTGGAGTCGGCTTTTTCAAAGGATCGCTTGACCCATCGATCGAGCACCGATTTGTTCCACGACGGCAATTGCTGCGCGAGCACGGTGCGTGTGCGCTTCTTCCAGTCAGAACGGTCGGCGCCCGTTGTCGCAGCCGGGTCGTTGTGGGCTGTCCATTGGATGATCGACGGGTGATGACCGAGTGCATCAACGGCGGCTTTGGCCTGACCGACCGCTTGGCCGCGCACCGACCGGGCATGGCCCCACTGGAGTGGGAAGTCTTGGAGGATCAACATGCCGAGTTCGTCCGCTGCCCTGTACACCTCGCGGTTCGCGATGTGGCCGTGCACGCGCACCGCGTCGAGACCGAGTTCGACGGCCAGCTCAATGTCTCGTCGGACGGCGGCGGCGTCGGCGTCGGCCAGCCCGGCGCAAGTTGGCAGCACGTTGGCGCCTTTCAGGAAGAGCTGCTCACCGTTGATCGAACAGATCCATTTGTCCCACGACACTTGACGTAACCCCGTGCGGCGCACCCGTCGATCGCTGACCTGCGGCGCAGCGTCAGGCGTATCGGGCGCGACGACCACTTCGACCGCGATGTCGGTCAGCGGTTGTTCGCCGAGTGCGCGCGGCCACCACAGGGCCGGTTCGGAGATGTCGATGTTCCATTCGATCTGGTTTTCACCGAAGGCCAGGACGTGGTCTCGCTCATCGTGCACGTCGCCGTCGACCAAGGTCCGGACGGTGACGGTGCGCTGCGTATCGCTGTCGAGATGCGACGTCAGGCGAAGATGGGCGCGCCGGTCGTCGGCGTCGCGGCACAGCACGCGCAGCCGCTCAATGCGGACTGGGCCAGTGTCGTACACGTGGACGGGCCGCCAGAGGCCGCCCGGGTTCCAGTGGCGATCGAGACCATCCCAGTGCTGGAAGACGCCGGTGATGTTGCGCCGATTGTTCGCGCCGGAGTGAGGCGCACAGGTGACCTCTACTGCGAGGACGTGCTGGTCGTCGAGCTTCGAGAGTGCTGTGATGTCGAAGGTGTGTGGAAAAAAGTAGCCCTCGGGGTCGCCAAGGTAGGCGCCATCGAGCCACACATCGGCCTGGTAGAAGATGCCGTCAAGCGTGACCCAGCGGCGCGCTCCGTCGACTGGCGGGCTGGCGCTGAAGCGATGCCGGTACATGATCGGGCCATCGCTGGAAGCGAACTTGTCGGTGTCGCGCCAGTGTCCGGGGACCTCGACCGGCTCCCAGTTGTGTTCGTCGGTGTCAAGCCCGATGCCGTACCGACGGATGTCGTCGTCTGCCTCGGCGGCGACCCAGCGGCCGGTGAGTTCACGTCGCGTCGCGTTCCAACGGTCGACGGAAGCGGAGGCCATGCTCATGAGCGTACGCCCGCATCGCCCAGCCCCGATAGTCACATTCTCCGTTCCGATGCCTGGCGCAAAAATGGATATCCGAGGTTGCTGGCTCGCCTGAACATGGGCAGAGCGGGCGCGGTAGGTTCGGCGGATGGAAGACGAGACGAACGATCGCGCGACCACACTCGGCGAACTCCAGGCTTCGGGATGGGTTTCGCGACCTGTCAAGCAAGAAGTCCGCGAGCACGCCATTGCCAAGGTGATGGCTGGCGAACCGCTCTTTACAGGGGTGCAGGGCTATGAAAATACGGTGATGCCGCAGCTCGAGAATGCTTTGCTTGCAGGCCACGACGTCGTGTTTCTTGGAGAACGCGGACAAGCCAAGACTCGCATGATCCGTTCGCTGACTGGCTTACTCGACGAGTGGATGCCGATCGTTGCTGGCAGCGAAATCATGGATGATCCATACAACCCGGTCTCGAAGTACGCGAAGGACCTCGTCGCCGAGCACGGCGACGCCACCCCGGTCGACTGGGTGCACCGGGATCTCCGTTACGGCGAGAAGCTCGCTACTCCCGATACCTCGATTGCCGACCTCATCGGGGAGGTCGATCCAATCAAGGTCGCCGAAGGCCGCTACCTCTCCGACGAACTCACGTTGCACTACGGCATGGTGCCGCGCACTAATCGCGGCATCTTTGCGATTAACGAACTTCCGGACCTTGCAGAGCGCATCCAGGTCGGCTTGCTGAACGTGCTTGAAGAACGCGACGTGCAGATCCGTGGCTACAAGATCCGACTGCCCCTCGATGTGATGCTGATGGCCTCGGCCAACCCAGAGGACTACACCAACCGCGGCCGCATCATCACGCCGCTGAAAGATCGCTTCGGAAGCCAGATCCGCACGCACTATCCACTCGAAGTGCAAACCGAAGTAGACATCATGCTGCAAGAGGCGCAGTCGCTCAACATCGAGACTCCGAACGGTCCCGTGACGGTCAGTGTCCCCGGCTACCTCACCGACGTCATCGCGACGTTCTCCCACCTTGCGCGGTCGAGTAACCAGGTCAACCAACGCAGTGGGGTGTCGGTGCGTCTGTCGGTCAGCAACTACGAGGCGCTCTCGGCGAACGCGCTGCGTCGCGGCCTGCGGTCAGGAGAAACGAACATCGTGGCCCGTGTCGATGACCTCGGTGCGCTTGCGGCGAGCTCGATGGGCAAGATCGAAATTGAGTCCATTGACGAAGGCCGTGATGGAGCGATCATGGAGAGCCTCATCAAGGGCGCCGTGCTCACGGTTTTCAAAGACGTGGTCCCGCCCGAGCAGACCCGTGCAGTCGTAGACGCATTCGAAGAGGGCGCAGTGGCCCATACCGGCGAGACGATGACGAGTACTGAACTCGCCGCTGTGGCTGAGCAGGTCGATGCGCTGAAGACGCCCGTGAAAATCCTCACTGGTGGCGATGAGTCGCCCGGCGCCGTCGCTGCCGCTGTCGAGTTCATCCTCGAAGGTCTGCACCTTTCGAAGCGTTTGAACAAAGACGCCAATGGCGACAGCGCCACCTATCGCAGCCGTACCTAATTCGCTTCGCTGTCACCCTCTGAAACCGAGCTGACCAAAGTGTGACAGCGAGTGCTGCTGTAGTCCCGTTTGCATCGCAACCTGTCGGGTCCAGGTGGTTGGAACAGATCGCCCGCACGGCAACGCCGGTCGCGGTCGCGTCGGCTCGAAGCGTTCGCCAAAACCAACCCCCGCATCCAATCACGCCACAACCGGACACCCCAATGGCGCCCGTCGGATGCGGCCGAACGGTTGGCTTCAGCGGTGGGTGCCGCCGAGGACGGCGTCGGCCATCGGTGTCGTCGAGCGAGCCGAGTCGAGCAGGCCTCCGGATGACTCGGGGCCGGTAATTGCGGGGTCGATGAAAGCGGCCTCGATGGACACCCCGTCGGCGATTGCTGCGTCGAGCGCCCTGACGAACTGCTCTGCGATGAGGCCCTGCACGTCGGCGTCGTGGTGCCGTGCGGTGAATTGGCTGATCAGCATCGGCGTGTCTTGGACGAGTTCGGTTGAGCGCATCACTTCGGCGTGCATCTGCTCGCGAAGATGCTCGAGTTGTTCGTCGTTCGGTTCTGGGTCGTCGAGGTCAGCGTGCGCGAGGGCAATCCCGATCAGGTCGCATGTTTCGAGAAAGCTCGCAGCACGGTCGATCATGCTGGCTGACAGCGATGCAACAACAGGTGCCTCGCCGCTGCGGAGCGCCGACCATGTGGCGGCCCAGCCTGCAGCGGGAAGGTCGGCGGTGATTTCGGCAAACGGAATCCAACCGTGGACACCTGCACCGAATCGGTCAGCGACCCGCTCGACAAACCTCGGTAACCACTTGGCTGCGACATCAGCGTCGTCAATGCCGCCTTCATTGGTCACCCAGCGCGGCTCGTCGCAGCCGTACAGCGTCGCCCATACTCGGAGCCCGATTGCATCGGCAGCGGTGAGCACTTGGTCGTACCAGTCAGCCCAGCTGCCGTCGAGGTCACCAGGTTTTGCTTGCAGTCGTGCCCAGTCGAACGTGAGCCGGATGTCGGTAACGCCAACTTGTTGCAAGACAGCAAGGTCCTCGGGCCAGCGCGTCCAAAAGCCGCTGCCGGCCGTCGGGCCGAGGTTCGACATGTCGCCGTATCCGAGGGTCACCGCAGTGGTGAGCGTGGCGCCACGTGCAAAGGTCATGGTGTTGCGGGGCTCGTGGCGCCCGACGTCAGATGAATGGCGATCGCGTCCAGAGATCGCTGGTCTCGGACTCGGCTGCCATCGGAACACCGCTGAGCGCGACGACGTCGATCGGCCCTGGGAACCCACGGAGTTCGACCTCGCCGACCGAGGTGGCGGTGACCCCAGCGGGGAGTCGCTCGATGTGCATTGTGGGCATGAGCGCTTCGACGCCCTTGGCATGGTCACACAAACGTGATGCCATGTTGACTGCCGAGCCGATGTAATCGTCGCCTTCGAACAGCAGTGCGTGGCCCGTCGCCAGGCCTGAACGCACCGTGAGCGGGGCACATACTTCGTTGGAGAGACGATCGAGGTCGAGGACGAACTCGATAGCGTCGCTCTGGTCGACGGCCACGACCATGCAGCCGTCACCCAGCCACTTGGCGATTCGGACGCCTCGCTCGGATGCCACTGTTCGAACGATCGTCCGGAATGCGCTGAGGAGTCTCCCAGCCGCGTCGTCGCCGAACGCAGCCGTGTAGTTCGTGAACCCCGAAAGGTCGACAAACACGTAAGTACGTGGCACACGCATGACTGCATGCTAATTGCGCTGGCGCGTTAATGCGATTTGCGGAGTTGGTTCTTGAACGTTCCTGAATCCGTGTCAAATCGAACGACAGCGCGACGGCGACGTCGGATGAAGAGGGGAGTAGCTTTGCCCCATGGCGTCACGATTCACGTACTCGCGATGGGATGGCACACAGACCGGTTTCGAACTCGATGCCGATGCCGCCTTCGACGAACTGACCGACGAACTGCTGTATCACGGCGACGTCAACGCTGCGCTTCGCAAGATGATGCAGGAAGGCATGCGCGACCGTGACGGCAATCAGCTGCAGGGTCTTCGTGAGCTGCTCGAGCAGCTTCGCGAAGAGCGCCAGAATCGACTCGATCAACATGATCTTGGCGGTGTCTATGATGAGATCAACGACGAGTTGAACGACCTGATCGACGAAGAGCGCCACGCCATCGAAAATGCGCTGCGTGACGCCAAGAACTCCGGCGACCAGCGCCGAGCCGACAACGCTGAGTCGGCAGCAGCAGAACGCAATATGCGGCTCGACTTGATGCCCGACGACCTGGCAGGCAAGGTGCGCGAGCTCGAGAGCTACAACTTCGAGTCCGATGAATCGAAGAAGCGATTCGAACAGCTGATGCAGAAGCTCAAAGATCAGCTGATGCAACAGATGGTCGACCAGATGTCCGGCGCCATGGAAAACATGGGCCCCGAAGACATGGCCCGCATGAAGGACATGATGGCCGCGCTCAACGAGATGCTTGAGAAGCATCAGCGTGGCGATGATCCCGGCTTTGAAGACTTCATGGAGAAGTTCGGCGAGTTCTTTCCTGAGAATCCAGAAACGGTCGAAGAACTGCTGGAACAGATGGCCCAGCGCATGGCTGCCATGCAGGCCATGATGAACTCGATGACGCCCGAACAGCGGGCGCAGATGCAGCAACTCAACGATCAGCTCATGGACGACATGGACCTGCAGTGGCAGATGCAACAGCTGTCAGGGAACCTGCAGCAAATGTTCCCGCAGATGCAATGGGGAAAAAGCTACGACTTTGAAGGCCAAGACCCGATGGGCATGGGCCAAGCCATGCAGCAGATGCAAGAGCTCGGCGACCTCGACCAGCTCGAGAACCTGCTCCGCAACGCAGCGAGCCCTGGAGCGCTGGCCGAAGCTGACATGGATAAAGTTCGCGACCTGATGGGCGACGACGCCGCCAAATCACTGCAGCGGCTCGCCGATCTCACCAAGCAACTCGAAGAGGCGGGCCTCATTGAACAGAAGGAAGGCCGGCTTGAGATGACGCCGAAAGGCCTCCGTAAGATTGGCTCGAACGCCCTTCGGGAGCTTTTTTCCAAACTCGCGAAGGACCAGCTCGGCCAGCACGAGACCAGCAACATCGGTCAGGGTCACGAGCGCACGTACGACACGAAGCCGTACGAGTACGGCGACCCGTTCCAGCTCGACTTGAACCGCACGATTCGCAATGCTGTTCGTCGATCGGGCGGTGGCACACCGATTCGCCTGCATCCCGACGATTTTGAGATCGAAAAGACCGAGCATCTCACTCGTTCGTCGACCGTATTGATGCTCGATCTGTCGTTGTCGATGCCGATGCGTGACAATTTTCTGCCGGCCAAGAAGGTCGCCATGGCGCTGCACAGCTTGATCAGTTCGCAGTTCCCCCGTGACTACCTCGGCATTGTCGGATTCTCCGAGACCGCTCGGATCCTGAAGGCCGAGCAGTTGCCAGAGGTGTCGTGGGACTTTGTCTACGGCACGAACATGCACCACGGCTTCACGCTGGCCCGCCAACTGCTGTCAAGAGAATCCGGCACAAAGCAGATCATCATGATCACCGATGGTGAACCCACGGCTCACATCACGCCCGAGGGGTATCCCTTCTTCAACTATCCCCCGGCGCGCGAGACGATCGAAGCAACGCTGCGCGAGGTGGTGAGGTGCACGAAGGAACAGATCCGGATCAACACCTTCGGCCTCGGCGCTGACGGTTCACTCCGGGCGTTCATCGAACAGATGACGTCGATTAACCGAGGTCGGGCCTTCTTCACTACGCCGGAGAACCTCGGTGACTACGTGCTCGTCGACTTCATGGAGGGCAAGCGGGCCATGGCTCGCAACGCCCGCCGCGCTGGCTAAGGACTTGGCCAGCCGCTTGCGGCTTTAGTGAACCTGCTCACGCGGGTTGAGCGCGATTATTCGCGCGCTCCGCGCGAATAATCCAAACGTGCACTTGCGTAAGAGTGGTGGGCTCTGGCAGAATGACATTCGTGTAGTTACAACGTTGTTGCGACGGCGTCAAGCATCCACGATTGGTGAGATGCCGCAAGCAGTGGCATTTGAAAAGAAGTGCTACAACTCAGACGATTTTCGGACCCACACAGGAAGTCCCTCACATGCAGTTCATTACGACATCGAGCATCACAGTCAGCGCCACACCGGTCGAGCCGGAGCAGGACTGGCATGACCACGCGAACTGCCTTGGCGTTGACCCCGATCTCTTTTTCCCCGAGCGCGGTGCGTCCACCCGAGAAGCAAAGGAGGTCTGCCGGGGCTGCGAAGTCCAGCACGATTGCCTCGAGTTCGCATTGCAGAACGGCGAAAAGTTCGGCATCTGGGGCGGCCTGTCGGAACGCGAACGCCGGCGTATACGCCGTCAACGTGCCCAGGTTGCGCGTAGCATCATCGGCGCGTGAGCCGACATTTCTGACGTCCACGAGGGCTCGACGTCCAAAACTTGTGAGTGCCGTATGGACGGCGCGCCGCCATCGATACGGCAGTGGGGTAGCCTGTCGACATGATCGGATTTACGCTCGGTGGCCCAGAGGGCATCATTCTTCTTGTTCTCGTTCTCGTGCTCTTTGGCGGTTCACAGCTTCCCAAGCTCGCGAAGAACCTAGGTAAGGCACAGAAGGAATTCAAGGACGGTCTCGACGAAGCGAATAAGCCTCGTGAAGACGCCAGCTCCGATGCTGACTAAGGCGCTGCGCCCGCTCTGACCATCTCAGGGTCGCAGGTCACCCGAAATCGCGACGATGCCGCGGCGCTGAGCCGCGGCATCATCGCGTTTTCGGATCGATGCCGCCGGGTGTTTCAGCGGCGAATCGGTTCCTTTATGGCAGGGTGGCTGTGCGATGCCGTGGAGGCGTCGTACGCCTCAGGCGCTGGTGCCAACGACAGCATCCTCGCGGCGACGCTTCAGGATGCGGCGACGTTCGCGTTCGCTGCAAGCGCCCCACACGCCGTGATCGATCCGGGAATCGAGTGCGTACTCGAGACATTGGCCCACGACAGGACACTCCCTACAGATCTTGCGGGCACGGTCGACGCCGACGCCATCGCTGGGGAAGAACGTGGCTGGGGGGTGCAAGCGGCAGTTGCCGTTGGCCATCCATGCTGTTTCTGAGTCCGGGTCATGCGGTGCCGTGTTGAGTTCGATTGGGCGTTCGTTGAGGGCTGCGTGCTCTGCACGGCTGAGGCCCTTCAGCGTGGCGTTCTTGGTTCGCTTGATCATGTTGGTGGTCCTTCTTCACAATGCTGTGCTGATCGGCCCGAAATTGGCGGGATACATATTTTGACGTCGCTGGGAGCTGCTTGGTTCCCAATTTCTTGTTCGTTTCGACTTGTTTGCTGGATGCTTTTTGTCGCAGTTGGTGTCTCTGTTGTTGTGGCAGGGCGACCGTACGTTACGCCGTTGATGGCAAACCGTAACACATTCGTAAAGAAAGTCGCGGATCCCAAGAAAGTTTTGCAAGCGGACTTCGCTCCAACATTGTGCAGGAAACAAGCGACGCCGAGCGGCTTCATCGCGCTGCGCATGACAGGGCATCGCCTTTCGGGCACGCTGATCATGGCAGCTGCAGGTAAGAGCCTGGTGAGGGCTAACGAAACGATCGGGAACTTCGCGCCGTTAGTCTGGAAGGCATGAGTGACGTCGCTGTCGAAAACCGAGAACCCAAAGCGCACGCTCGGATCGTGTACCACGGCCCGGTGTCGCCGCACTGGGAGGTGTACGGCGACTGGGGTGATCGCCAGACTCTCGACGAATTCCGTGCTCGCGTGCTGGCACGCCTCGTGTTGCTCCCGCGTGACGACCCGCAGTTCCGTCGCAACCGCGAGCGGATCGTGCGTGACGCCGAACGTTCACTGGTCTCCATCGAATGGGACCTCGGTCGTCCCGAAGACGTATCCTGAACACCACAGGCACGACGACACCCGGAAACGGAATTGCTGTGAGCCGGTCCGAAAACGGACAGACTGGCGTCGACGAACGCTTTCTGAATCGTGAGTTGAGCTGGCTCGCATTCAATGAACGAGTGCTCCAACTCGCGACCGAGCCGGGTATTCCTCTTCTTGAACGTGCCAAGTTCTGCGCGATCACGTCGACGAACCTTGACGAGTTCTTCCAGGTGCGCGTCGCGGCGCTGAAAGACCAGGTGATTGCCGGCATCGACTGGCCCACGTGGGACGGCCGGACCCCGGCGCAACAGCTCGCCGCGATTTCGGAATGGGTACCAGGCATGATCGAGCGCCTCGACGAGGCCTTTGTCGATCATCTCGTTCCCGAGCTCCGCGCCGCCGGTGTCGAGATCATTTCATGGGACGACACGACCGTCGACGAGCGAGCCGAACTCGATCGCATCTACGTGTCGCGCATGTTCCCGGTGCTCACCCCGCTTGCTGTCGATCCGGGCCACCCGTTCCCGTACATCTCCGATCTTGCGCTGTCGCTCGCCATCAACGTTGCCGACCCCGAAACTGGTGATCGACGCTTTGCTCGGCTCAAGATTCCCGACGTCTTCCCCCGCCTGATCAAATGTTCACCCGGTCGATTCGTACCGGCCGAGGAGGTCATCGGCGCCAAACTCGATCGGCTTTTTGTCGGGATGGTTGTGGAAAGCTGGGCCGCGTTCCGCGTCAGTCGCAACGGTGACCTCACGGTCGAGGAAGAAGAAGCCGACGACCTGCTTGAAGCGGTCGAGATGGAACTTCGTCGCCGTCGGTTCAACCGCGCCGTGCGGCTCGAAGTTGCCTTCGACATTGGTGAAGAGCTCCTCGAGCTGCTGGTTCGTGAGCTCGACCTTTCCCATGACGACGTCACGGTCCATCGGTCGCCGCTCGACTTGAGCTGCCTGTTGGAACTGATGTCGCTCGACCGTCCTGATCTCAAGGACGAGGCGTGGCCGCCGGTCACCGCCGGGCGGATTGCTGCTGCCGACGAAGGAGACCGACCGATTTTCGACGTCGTTCGCCATCGTGCCGTTCTGCTCCATCACCCGTATGAGAGCTTCTCCAGCAGCGTCGAAGAATTCATTGGTCAGGCAGCAGACGACCCCAAGGTGCAGTCGATCAAGATGACGCTGTATCGAGCGGGCGGTGACAGCGCGATCATTCGCAGCCTCATGAAGGCTGCCGACCGCGGCAAGCAGGTCGCCGTGTTGGTTGAAATCAAGGCCCGTTTCGACGAGGCCACCAACGTTCAGTGGGCCAAGCAGCTCGAACGGGCCGGCGTCCACGTCGTCTACGGCATGGTTGGCCTGAAGACGCATAGCAAAGTCGTCTTGATCGTCCGCGACGACGGCGACCAGCTTCGCCGTTACTGCCACATTGGTACCGGTAACTACAACAGCAAGACGGCGCGGATTTATGAAGACATTGGCGTCATCACCTGCGACCCCGACATCGGCGCCGACTGCGCACAACTCTTCAACCACCTCACCGGCTATAGCCGTGCACACGATTACGAGACGCTCCTCGTTGCGCCACGCGATCTGCGCCGTCAGTTGATCGACCTCATCGAGCACGAAGCAACTTTTGCCTCGGAGGGCGAGATTGTCATGAAGTGCAACTCGATCGCCGACGAAGAGGTTGCCGAGGCGTTGTACGCGGCGAGTAATGCCGGTGTACGGATCGAGCTACTCGTGCGGGGTGTCTGCTGTCTGCGGGCCGGAGTCCCCGGGATGAGCGAGAACATTCGCGTTCGAAGCATCCTCGGCCGGTATCTGGAGCACAGCCGGGTCTACCGGTTTAAGAACGGCAACGTTGTCGTCAATGGCCGGTTGCCGGGTGCTGTCACCAACGAGATCCATCTGATTGGCTCAGCCGACCTCATGCCGCGCAACTTGAACCGTCGCGTCGAGGTCTTGGTGCCGATCGAACATGAGCGTCATCGGGCGTGGCTCGACCAGGCAATCGAATTCCAGCTTGCGGACGACATCGTCTGCTGGGAACTGCAACCTGATAACCGATGGGCACGAATGGGTCCGACCGACACGTTCGAACCGCACGCGCAAGAGCGCATGTACCGCTGGACTGTCGAACG
>CALAHA010000273.1 GCA_937891565.1 uncultured Ilumatobacter sp.
CCAAAGTTCCGGTTGAACTTCGAACCAGAAGAATGCGATCTGCTGACCCGTCTGCTCGGCGAGATGAAAGACCTTCTGACCGCCGAGGTGAACGAGGTAACCGCGCCGTTGCTTCATCGGTTGTTTCCACCGGCGTTTCGCGACGATCCGGAGAAGGAAGCCGAGTATCAGCGGTTGATGCGCGAGGAATTGGTGACGAGCCGCGTCGTATCGGTCGAACTGGTCACCGCCATGTTGACGGCCGATCCGGACACGGGCCGTCTGGCAGATCTCAGTGAGTCCGACACGATGGCGTTCATGCAGTCGTTGAACGCGGTTCGGCTGGTGTTGGGCACGATGCTCGACATCACCGACGACGAAACCGCCGAGCAAGCCGACATGGACGACTCCCACGAGTTCCAGCTGTACGGCTACCTCGGCTGGTTGCTGGAGTGGACCGTCCAGTCCCTCTCCGAAACCGCGTAACCGGCACCGCGCTGACCACCCCCGCCACCCGCGCCGCGTCATCACGTTTTGGGTGAGCGATAGACGGAACCCACGCTGCAATCGCTCACACAGAAGCCGCCACCGATTTTTGTGTGAGCGATTGCGGCGTCGTTCGCTGCAATCGCTCACACAGAAATCGTGCCCAATCGTTTCCCCCTGGGCGCCACCTCTCCCCACTGTCTGTTGAACGGGTCGATTCGGCCACGCTCCGGCACCGCCGACCACGGAGAGAAAGGCCAGCTCACGCTATGTGGACCCAACAAACACAGCGGGAAAAGGCAGACCTCATCTTGGACTACGGTGCCATTCTCGTTGGTCGGAGGGCGATATGACGATCCAATGCCAAAACCTCTTTCGGGAGGCAGATACCGCACCCCATGGAACAACGCGTCGTTCAGTCATCCGTTCAGTCATCCGTTCAGCGCACGCCCTTGGTTCGCTGGGTCGGAGCGCAGCAATCGCCACGACGATCATCGCACTCATCTCCGCCCTACAAAACGGCGTCCCGGCTGCAAGTGCGATCTCGGTTGCCCTGCTCGTGCCGGCGGCAATGGTTGACATCGTCGAACGACGCCTACCGAATCAGATCATCGCCGCCTCAGCGCTGGCCCTTGCGATCGGGCTCGTTCTCAATTCCAACAACGATTCCAACAGCGTCCTTGTCGGCAACGTCATGCTCGGTGTCGTCCTGTTGGCGGGCCCACTACTGGTCTTGCACCTGGTCTCACCCGGGTCGATGGGGTTCGGCGACGTGAAGATGGCGCTGGTCCTCGGTGCCGCCGTTGGCGCCGTCCACTGGCAGCTCGCCTTGGTGACCATTGCGCTCGCCTCAGGAGCTAGCGCAACCGTGGCGCTGCTTCGACGCATGACCGAGATTGCTTTCGGACCCGGCCTCGTCGGCGCCGCTGCGTTCAGCCTCCTTACCCACACCTTGATGCTGACCCCCGCAGCGCTCGACTCCACGATCAGCATCGGACACTTCGCATGAGTGACATCGACACACCCGCCCCACACCAGCTGCCAGAGGAGCCCCGGGGTTTCCGCCCGTCGGCACGTCGTCGAAATCGGCTTGCTGCTGGCGTCGCACTCGGCGCAATCGCCATCGGTGGGAATATTGCTGTCTATTCGGCTCTCAACTCGAGCGAACCAGCCGTCCAAGTTGTTCGTGACGTTGCCGCTGGCGACGCCATCACGTCCGACATGTTGCGCACCGTCGACGTCAATGTCGATGCAACTGTCAACGTGATCGAGGGCGCTGATCTCAGCTCGCTCATCGGCCAATATGCGCGAGTGCGTTTGGTCTCTGGGTCGTTGGTGACTCGCCAAGCCCTGCAAGCCGTGCCACTCGTCTCGGTCGGAAATGCCGTCGTCGCATTTGAGGTCGATGCCTCCGAGTTGCCGGTGGGCGTCCGCGAACGAGTGCCTGTTCGGCTCGTGATTCCTGCCGACCGCAGCGACGACGACCAAACCCCTGTCAGCATCGACGGCCGAGTGGTCGGATTTCCGACTGCTTCGGACAGCGGCGTCGGAACGATGTCGGTCTCAGTCGAACTCGATAATGCTGATGCTGCCGTCGCGGCCTCAGCTGACCATGTCCGCGTCGTCCTCCTCGTGCCAAGCCCCGACCCAGCTGCGGCAGGTCTCGGCGAATGAGCATCGTTGCGGTCGTCGGCGATTGCACGACGACCACCGCGCTCGCCCTCGCTGCAGGATGGCCATCAGAACACGATGCCGTGGTGCTCGAAGCCGATCGCACGGGCGGCTCACTCGCCGCCTGGCTCGGCACACCTGCCAGCCCGTCGCTCTCCACGATCGTCGCGAACTCAGCCGCCCTCGGCAACAGCCCGTCGACCGCCTGGTCCTGCGTGAAGACCATGGTTCGCGACGCTCCTTCGGGCACTCGTTTCATCGCTGCACCGGTCCGCTCACGTGCCGCCAGCAGAGCGCTCAGCGAAGCCGGAAGCACATTGTTTCCGCTCCTCGCTCAACTCATCGAACCGACGATCATCGCCGACATTGGTTCGTATACGGTCGCCGACGCTCCGCCGGTGCTGTTCTCGCTCGCCTCATCAATCGTTGTCTGCCACCGGCAAGACGCAGCATCAGCCGGAGCCGCAACCGTTCGACTCGAACGGCTCGCCGAACTCGTTCAGTTCCTGACGGCATTTGGCGTTCCCTTGACTGTGGCTCTGATCGGCAACCGCCCATTCGACCCCGACGAGGTCGGCCGGTTCCTCACTGCCGGCGGACCGGCCGAGATCGTCATGCACCCACTTCCAGTCGACGATCTCACGGCAGCCGTCTTTGCCGGTCGCACCGGCGTGTCCGAACGACGCCTCGCTCGCCTCCCCCTTATTCGGGAGGCATCAGCATTGGCACGACAGGTGGCATCGGCAGATGCGGTGCCGAATTCAGGCCGGATCGATCAGCTCGGACCCTCACGATGACCTCAGCACAATGACCTCAGCACAATGACCTCAACATCACACCACGATGACCATCTACTCAGGACGGCCCTCGGTGTCATCACCGATCGTGTGGCGGAGCGCTTGGTCGACGCGCTCGAACGCGATGACGCCGCAACACCGGCTCATGATCGCTCTCCACTTATAGCCGACGAACGACGCCAGCAATTATTAATCGGCGCCTGGATCAGCGACGAAGTCGCTGTCATCAACGAAGAATTGCTGCACGATGGTCTCCGTCCACTCGATCAACCGACCGAGCAGTTGCTCCGGTCGCGCGTCGTCGCCGAGCTGACAGGCGCTGGGCCACTCGAAAAATTTCTGAGCGACATCGGTGTCGAGGAGATCGACGTCAACAGTGCCGAGTCCACATGGGTCACCTACACCGACGGCCGCAAGGTCGATGTCGGCCGGCTCTGGGCCTCGTCAACAGAATTAACGTCATTCCAAAAACGGATGGCGCTCCGGATGACCGGCACCGGGGAAGGCCGCCTCGACACGTCATCGCCAATGCTCACCCTGCAGTCAAACGATGGATCGCGCATCGTCATGGTTTTGGGTGGCAATACCGAGCACGGCATCTCGACGCATCCGCGCATCGCCATCCGACGATTCGTTGTCCGCCAGGCGGGCTTGGACGGCCTCTCCGATCTCGGCCTCTTCCCCAAGACGATGGTCGAGCAGTTCCGTGCCCTCGTGCGCTGCGGCTTCACCATTCTTGTGTCCGGCCCGCCCGGCGCCGGAAAGACGACGCTCCTGACCGAACTCCTGGGCGAGGTCTCTCCGCTCGAACGCATCATCACGGTCGAGAAGAACCTGCTCGAGCTGCGGCTCGAAGACGACCCGCGCCACCCTGATGCGCCGGCGCTGTTCACGCGTCATGCCAATGCTGAAGGCGAGGGCGAAATCACGACGCGCCAGCTGGTCGAGCTGACGCGCCGGCTCAACCCCGACCGCGTCGTCGTCGGCGAGTTGGTGGAAGACGAGGCACTCGACATGCTCGACGTCGCCTCGATGTGTAAGCGCGGTTCGCTGGCAACGATCCATGCCCACACGTCCGACATCGTGCTGCAGCGTCTGGCGTACTACGTGTCGAAGTCGAACACGAGCCTGCCCGAGTTCGCCGTCTGGAGCCTGATAGCGCAGACCGTCGACTTTATTGTGCACATCGACTTGGTCCGCAATGCCAAGGCCGAGCAGGCCGCGATTCGTCGAGTGACCTCCGTGATCGAAGTCGGCGGCCTGGGTGAAGCTGGCGGCGTTTCCAGTACCGAATGCTGGGCCATCGACGATGGTGACGAACTGACGCAAGTCGCGCAGCTCTCGCAACGTCACTTGACGCGTCTGCGACTGGCTGGCTACAGCGCAGAGCTCTTCTCTGTCGGAGAGCAAGTTCGATGAGCCTGGCCCTCCTGACGCTGGTGGCGTGCTCGGTGCTCGGCGTCACCGCGGTTGTCGTTGCAGCCGCACCGATTCGCAACGATCCAGCGCCTGCAGCCCGACCGGACGACCAACTCATGACGCGTCTCGCGATCGGTGGCGTAACGGCGCTCCTCATCATTGCTTCCTCCGGTTGGGTCCTACCGGCATTCGTTGTAGCGACCGGTGTCTTCATGGGGGTCCGGATGTGGCAGCGGCGCGATCGTTCGACGAACGACGTCGAACAGACAGATGCACTGGCATCGTGGATCGAAAGCCTGCGCGACGTGTTGATTGCCGGCGACCAGCCGATCGGCGCCATCGCCTCGACTGTGTCAACAAGCCCCGCTCTGATTCGTCCACACGTCAGGCGTCTTTCCGCCGGGCTCGGTCGGCAAGAGCCGGACGTGGTGTTTCGGCGGTTCGCCGACGACATCGACGACCCCCTTGGCGACCTCGTGGCTGCGGGCCTCCTCATTGCCGTACAACGCGGCGCTCGTACGGTCGCTGTGTTGACGTCGTTGGCCGAGCAAGCGCGTCATCAAGCTGATCGACGGCGCATCGTCGACGCAGAGCGAGCACCGATGCAACGCGAGGTCGGCCTCTTGACCCTCATCATGGGATCACTGATTGTCGGCCTTCTCGTGTTCGGCCGCGCCGACTACCTCCGACCGTACGAAACGAGTGGCGGCCAAATTTTCCTGGCCATTGTCATCGCGATCTATGCGGTACTCCTCCTTCGAGTCCAGCGGTTAGCGCGCTACCCCAAGCCGAGTCGATTCCTCACCACTGCCGCCGTCGAGCGGCGTGCGACAGCGACGCGCGAGATGCAATCGTGAGCGCCAACGGACTTCTCGTGCTGGCCAGCTTGCTGCTCATGTGCGGGCTGGTACTCGCAGCCTCCGGTTGGCAGCAACCCCGCCCATCACTCGAGCGAAGCGTGCGCTATCTCCGCCGGCCCGCCCCATTGCCAGTGACAGGCGCTGCAGCTCCGCTCACGATTCGACTCGGGGATCTCGCCCTACAGACCGAGATCGGAGAACGAGCGTTGCGGTGGAAGCAGCCGCTTCGGCTCATCGGCCGAACAGTGCCGACTCACGTCGGGCTCTTGATACTTGCTGCGGTCGGTGGGCTGGTCGGGCCAGCCCTCGTCGTCGGGATGCTCTCCGCGGTCGGCCTGCTGTCGATCAGCGCCGTCGTGCCGCTCGGGCTCTCTCTGCTGGGCGCCGCCGCCGCACCATTCGCCGTTCACTCGGATGCGATCTCGCGCAGTGACGAAGTACGGATCGATGTGCGCCATCAGTTGTCTGCATATCTCGACATGGTCACGATGCTGCTGGCTGGCAACACGGGACACGAAGGCGCACTCCAGCAGGCTGCCCGTGCCGGAGACGGTGTCCTGTTCACCGAACTCCGGCGACGGATGCGTGAGGTAGGAACCACCGGCAACAGCCTCGTCGGGGCGCTCGCCATCGTCGGCGAGGACTTCGGAGTCGTCGAGCTCACACAGGTGGCCGCCGCTGCCCAGCTCTCGGCCGCCGAGGGCGCGCCAGTTGCGAGGACTTTGACAGCGAAGTGCTCGACGCTCCGCTCGACGTTGGCAGCCGAGGAGGAGGCCAACGCCCGTGTCCGCAACGACAAGATCACGCCGCCGCTCGTCGGCATGGCCTTGCTCTTCATGGCACTCATCATCTATCCGGCACTCAATCTCTGAGCTCACTCACTCGCTCACTCACAACAACAACAAGGAGACACCAAATGAATGATCCAACTCTGATCGCCACATCGATGTTCCACGTCGTCTATGGCCATCTGCGGCAACTCGATACATCCGATGGTCGCGCTGATCGAGGTGCTGTCTCAATCGAACAAGTCCTCTGGTACGCCGCCGCTGCGGTGAGCGTGGCCGTGGTTGCCACCATTATTTGGAACACCGTCCGCGACGCGGCAAACGACGTCAGCCCCGTCAACGGCGGCCTCGGCTAACAACAAAGAACGCAACGACAACCAGCACCATGACAACCAGCAGCGTGGCAGCACCATGACAACCAGTGCAGCGACCCGACGCGGCATCGACGACCCCGGATCAACATCGGTCTCGGTTGTCCTCCTGACGCCGGTATTCATTGTGCTTGCTTTCGCAGCGTGGCAATCAGCTCTCTGGAGCCATGCGCGAACTGAAGCACGCGTCGCTGCACGAGATACAGCTGCGCTTGTTGCCAGGTCAAACGCGAGCGCTGCAAGTGCAGCTGCGGCGACGGCTTCGGTGTTGGCGAGCGACACAGCGTTACGCAATATCGACGTGACGATCACGGAGGGTGGCGGCGTCGTCGTCGTCACGATCGACGCTGACGCCCCTGGCATGATGGCAGGCACGTCGAGATCGGTCTCCGTCACCGTTGCGGTGCCCGTCGAGGGGATCACCGAACCGTGACCAAGCTTCGAACTCCCTGCACGACGACTCCAGCCGCACGTCGGCGTTCCCATAGCGGGCGTGGCGATCACGGGAGCAGCGACGCCCTCGGCCTCGCCTTGATCGCACCCGCCGCACTCGGAATGGCGATCGTCATCCTGTTCCTCGGTCGCGGCGTCGACAGTCGCGCCACCGTGCAAATCGCGGCCGAGTCTGGAGCACAAGCAGCGGCACAGGAACGTACGACAGCCGGAGCAATCACGGCTGGCCGATCAGCAGCGCAAGCGATGCTCATCGACGAACAGACCTGCACCAACCCGAGCGTCGCCGTCGACATCAGCGCGTTCCAGCCTGGTGGCGAGGTCGCCGTCACGGTCGCCTGCTCAGTGTCGACAGCCGGTCTTGAGTTGATTCGACCACAGGCCCAGACACTGACGGCAACAGCGTTTGCCACCATCGACCCGTTACGCGCGGCAGAGGGCGGGGAGCCGTGAGCCGTCGAGGCCGCGGTGAACGCGGCTCCGGCCTCGTGGCCGGCATCGTCATCCTGTTCAGCATGACCTTCCTCGGTCTCGTCTGGTTGGCGCGCGACGTCGATCGAGGTATCTCGAATCGTTCCACCGCTCATTCGGTCGCGTTTCAGGCCGCCAGGTCAGGCGCTCAAGTGGCCTTCGCGACCCCTTTGCGTCAAGGTGCCGAGCCGACCATCGACGTGGCCGGCGCGATCACCGCGGGAACCGTTACCGCAAACCGACTCCTCAAGCGCTACGACGTGACCGGTACGACGCAGATCTCCGTCGACGCTGCAACGGTCACCGCCGTGGTCGTGATCACCGACCGAGGTGTCACAGTGACCGGTCAGGCAACTGTCGAATCGCGGCGAACTCCATGAGCCGCGCGTTCCGTTCGCTGTACAGCGTCGCCCACTGTGTTGAGAAAGCGCCTTCATCATTGGACGCACGATTCGCCAGAAAGGCGATGCCATGTTGCAACGATGTCTGACAGCAGTCGGACGATTCACCGCCGCCATTCTCGCGCTTGCCGCTCTGGCCGTCGGCGGACCGATCGCCCTCGTCGCAGTCTCCCGACATCGTTTCAAATCGGCCAACCCGCTCCATCAGATTCCATGGCCCTGGCAATGGGATCCCAGCGAGCTCGTCAAGGCGCTCCAGAGCCCCCTGACCAACGATGTCGTCATCAACTTGCTGATCCGAACCGCACTGTCGCTGGTGTGGGCCGCGGTCGTGATCATCGTCATGACCACGGCCGTCGAAACAGTTCATCTCGTCCGGCATCGCGGGCTGGCCTGGCCCCATATTCGCGGCCTCGGCTGGGCACAACCGACAGCCCGGTTCGTTGCTGCGGGCCTGGTGGCATTTCTTCCGCTGATGACCAATGCCACTGCGCTCGTGTCTGCCCAGGGTGCAACGATGCCTTGGTCTTCGCCCATCGCCGGCACCGAACAAGTCGATGCAGCTCCAGCCATGATCGCGGTCGGCGCCTATGGGCGTCACGCACGAAGTGACCAGACACCTGCAGCCAGCCAACCAGCAACGGCTTCCAAGGACCAGTCTCGATTCCATCTCGTACAACGCGGTGAGTCGATCTACGCGATCGCCAGAGCGCTGTCCG
>CALAHA010000274.1 GCA_937891565.1 uncultured Ilumatobacter sp.
CGATGACGTACATCTTGAGGATCTGCTTGGCCGGGGTCTGGCCCTTGCCGTAGGCGATCGCTGCCCAGATGAGGTAGCCGATGCCCAGGGTCACCACGATCAGCACGCCGGTGAGGAGTGCGCCGCCGAAACGCTTGCCGAGCGACGACAACACAGTGCCCTCAGGAACGGCAGTGGTTGCCTGGGCAGCGGCAGCGGCTGCTGGCGGGGGCGGTGGAGGAGCGGTATTAGTCATATTGGTCTCTTTCTAGTAGCACAACTGTGAATGACATGACAATAGCCAGTTCTTTGGAGAGCTGGTGGACATCGGGCAGGTCGTTGCCAGATTGCAACCAGATGACGTTCTCGGCCAGGATCGGGCTGGCGGCGTCGCTGTGCGCTGAGCGGCAGGTTGGTGAGCCAGCGAGTTGGTGAATTGGCGAATCTACCGTGAGCTCAGCTGCGGCGCAGCGGTTCAATGGCCATGACGTACTCGGCGAGTCGTGCTGCGATCTCGAATGTCGACTCGGGGTCGTCGGGATCGGGTGCATCCCAGACCTCCGAGATGCGGCGCCAACGATCGGCGCCGAGGAACAGGCCGGCAACGGCTGAGTCACCAAGTTCGGCGCGCCAAATCTTCTCGTGGCCGAGCAGTTTGTCGAGCACGATCTGGTTCTCGTTGTCCTTCGAGTACTCGGCGTGGAATCCAATCTCGAGCCCGACGTCGCCCGATGTGTTGATGCGAATGAGCTGCGCCTCGTAGTGCTCTTTCTTTGCGTCGCCGTACCAGACCTTGAGTCCGCGCCCGTGCGAAGTCGAGTGCAGGTCACCGTCAACGGCTGACGCCATCCCTTCGAACGCGTCCAACACCCACTCAAAGAACCCCTGGTTGATTCCGCCCTCGGTCAACCGGTTCTCAGACATATGTTGCTACCGCGCCGACTGGATCAATTCCGCGATTTGGAGGGCGTTGAGCGCGGCGCCCTTGCGCAGGTTGTCGTTGCTGACGAACAGGGCGAGGCCGTTGCCTCCGGGGGCCCCTTCGTCGGCACGGATGCGGCCGACGAAGCTGGGGTCGGCGCCAGCTGCTTGTAGCGGGTTCGGGATGTCGGTCACTTCGACGCCGGGAGCGTCAGCGAGCAGCTCGTAGGCGCGTGCGACCGAGATGGGGTTGGCAAACTCGAGATTGAGTGACAGCGAATGCCCGGTGAATACCGGGACGCGCACGCACGTGCCGGACACGAGGAGGCCGGGGATGTCGAGGATCTTGCGCGACTCGTTGCGCAGCTTCTGCTCTTCGTCAGTTTCGAACCGGCCGTCGTCGACGATCGAGCCGCAGAGCGGCACGGCGTTAAACGCGATCGTGCGAGCGAATTTTTCGGGCGCCGAGAAGGCGATAGCCGAACCGTCGTGGGTCAGCGCAGCGCCGTTCCCGCCGGTTTCGGCGATCTGCTTTGCGAGCTCGTCAACTCCAGCAAGGCCAGAACCGGAAGTGGCCTGGTAGGTGGCAGCGATCATGCGCGTCAGGCCTGCCTCATCGTGGAGCGGCTTGATGACCGGCATGGCAGCCATCGTGGTGCAGTTGGGGTTGGCGATGATGCCCTTGGGCGGGTTGTGCGCCAAGTGGCCGTTGACTTCGGGCACGATCAAGGGGACGTCGGGGTCCATGCGGAATGCCGACGAGTTGTCGATCACGATCGCGCCGGCCGCAGCGAACTTGTCTGCGTAGGCGCGTGACGAGGCGGCGCCTGCCGAGAAGAGCGCAATGTCGAGACCTGAAGGATCCGCGATTTCAGCGTCTTCGACGACAATCTCCGTGCCCTTCCAAGGCAGCGTGGTGCCAGCAGACCGTGACGAGGCGAAATACCGCATTTCGGTGACCGGGAAGTTCCGCTCTTCGAGCAGGCGTCGCATGACGCTGCCAACTTGACCTGTTGCTCCAACCACTCCTACACGCATAGGAAAAGCTTAACGGCCCCCTATCCGCTCGCCCCGCAGGATTTCCTCAGGGCGTCTTCGCCGACGAATCCCTGGCTGGCGGCGGTCGTGCATCTGCAAGACTCTGAGGGGCAGTGACAGAGCAAGGTGGAGAATCGTTGGTGGTTCTGGCACAATCACGTGGATGGCTCGTCGACCGCAACTCGTTCCCTGGAAGGCCGCTGGCCTGGTCTCTGAACGGCAGGCGAGCGGTGACGACGTTGTGCGAAGCACCGGGTGGGTCTTCAACAACGAGAAGGGCCAGGACCTCACACTCCAAGAGTTTGTGGCCACCGGCGACGCTGAGGTTGGGTCGTACCTCACGGTTTTCGGCCTTCGTTCGCCCGACCTCGACAAGCAAAGCCTCGTTGAGATCGGTTGCGGCATCGGTCGGATGACCTGCGCGTTCACGCGTGAGCTCGGGCACGTCACGGCCTGTGATCTCGACGCCGGTTTCCTCGAGCGGTGCTTCGAGACCGTTGGCCGCTTCGGCAAGGTCGACCGTCTGCGCACCAGCCACGTCACCGACGGTAAGACACTCGATCTTGCGCCGAACTCGACCGACATCACCTTCAGCTACATCACGTTCCAGCACTGTGATCCTGATGATGCACTCGAGCTCACTTCGGAAGCCGTTCGAATCACCAAGCCTGGTGGCAAGGTTGTGCTCAACTATCGAGCCCGCGGACGCGGCGATGCCGTGTTGATCCCGATGAGCAAGGTGGTGCGCGGATTGTTCAGCGTGCCGAAGCTCGGCGACTGGCTGTCGCAGAAGCGCATCATTGCGCGTATCGGCTGGCAGGCCAATCGGCTGAACCCTGACGAAATCATCGGCCCGCTGGCACCGCTGTTTAGTAACGTCGAGGTCTGGCGCAACCCGAAGTCGCACTTCGCCGGACGCGGAGCGGTGACGCAGAGCTTCATCGGCGTCAACCCACATCACTATTGGGTTGTTGCGACCGTTCGGTAGGCGGCTCGGTAGGCGGTTCGGTAGATAGCGAGCAGAATGTTTGTCGGCGGCGACGAGCGGGGATACTAGAACTCTATGATCAACATTTCTGAGGACCAGTTCTCCAACCTGCGCAAGTGGAATCTCGGCCTCACACTGCTGCACGCGGCGCAGGCAGCGATCATTCTGGCGCTGGCCGGCGACTTTGCAATCACCTTCACCTCGGCCACTCCCGACGGGCCGCCGGGGACGCGAGTGCCGCAGGGCGAAGGTGTCTTCGACCTCCCGATTGGCCTTGCGGTCGCAGTGTTCCTCGGGCTCGCTGCGTTCGACCACCTGTTGACGGCGACGGTAGCCAAGCAGCCGTACGAGGCCGATCTGCGCCGCGGTATTAATCGGTTCCGCTGGGTCGAGTACTCGATCAGCGCGACGCTCATGGTCGTCTTGATTGCTTCGTACTCCGGCATCACCGAAATGACTGCGGTCTTCGCCATCATTGGCGCGAACGTCTCGATGATCCTGTTCGGCTGGCTGCAAGAGAAGTTCAACCCGCCGAGCCGCACCGAGACGACGATGCTGCCGTTCTGGTTCGGAACATTCGCCGGACTCGCCCCGTGGGCAGGCATTGCTTTCAACACGATCCGCGCGGACGAGGTGCCGGGATTCGTCTACGGAATCATCGCTGCGCAGTCGGTCTTCTTCTTCAGCTTCGGTCTCAACCAGTGGCTGCAGTACCGCAAGGTGGGCAAGTGGACAAGCTACATCTTTGGTGAGAAGACCTACCTCGTACTCAGCCTTGTGGCGAAGTCGGTGCTTGCCTGGCAGATCTTCGGTGGCTCACTCGCTCCGACTGAATAGTTGCGTATGGGGTCAGGCCCCTTTCGCAACTACTTGCGTTCGGGGAGGGGTGCGCTGTAATCGGTGCCGGAGTCGAGACCGAATGCGGTGTGCAGGGCGATGGCTGCTCGCTCCATGTCGGCCGAGGGGATGATGATCGACACGCGGATCGTCGACGTGGAGATCATTTGGATGTTGACGCCCTCGTCGGCGAGGACTCGGAACATCTTCGCTGCGACGCCCGGAGACGACTTCATGCCGGCACCGACGAGTGACACCTTGGCGATGTCGTCGTCGTGGGTCACCTTGGTGGCGCCGATCTGTTCGGCGACCTTTTGCACGATCGATTTGGCCTCTGCCAAGTCGGCCATCGGCATCGTGAAGCTGATGTCAGTCGTGCCT
>CALAHA010000275.1 GCA_937891565.1 uncultured Ilumatobacter sp.
ACCAACAACGAACTGGGCTTCGATTAATTGCGCGACAACATGGCGCCAACGAACGAAGCCAAAACGCAACAGCGCGGTCACAACTTCTGCATCGTTGATGAAGTCGACTCGATCCTCATCGACGAGGCACGCACTCCGCTGATCATCTCCGGGCGCGTCGCCGATGCTGCGAAGCTCTACTACCGCTTCGCATCGATCGTTCGCTCACTGAAGCGTGACGAGGACTACGAGTACGAAGAAGACAAGCGCATCGTCGTGCCGACCGAGCAGGGCATCGAGACAGTCGAAGCGGCGCTTGGCGTCGACAACCTCTACGACGACGTGCAGGCCAACTTCGTGCACCAGTTCACCGTGGCGCTCAAGGCCAAAGAGATCTACAAGCGTGACAAGGACTACATCGTCCAGGGCGGCGAGGTCAAGATTGTCGACGAGTTCACGGGTCGCATCCTCGAAGGTCGTCGCTGGTCTGAGGGCATCCACCAGGCCATTGAGGCCAAAGAGGGCGTGAAGATTAAGGAAGAGAACCAGACACTCGCCACGATCACGCTGCAGAACTATTACCGGCTCTACGACAAGCTCGCGGGCATGACCGGCACGGCCCAAACTGAGGCTGCCGAACTGATGGGCACCTACGAGCTTGCCGTGGTCGCGATTCCGACGAACATGCCAATCGTGCGTCTCGACGAGGCCGACCTGATCTACAAGACCGAAGAAGCAAAGTTCAACGCGATCATCGACGACATCGAAGCGCGCCATGCCAAGGGCCAGCCGGTCTTGGTCGGTACGGCCAGCGTGGGCCGCTCCGAGCACCTTGGTCGCCTGCTTGAACAACGCCAGATCCCGCGTGAAGTTTTGAACGCCAAACAGCACACCCGCGAGGCCGACATCGTCGCGCAGGCTGGCCGCAAAAATGCCGTCACGGTCGCCACGAATATGGCTGGTCGCGGTGTCGACATTCTGCTCGGGGGCAACCCCGAGGGTCTCGCACGCCATGACGTTCTCAAGGAAGGTTTCGACGTCGGGCTTCTCGCTCCCGAATTCGAGCTGCCCGTGCCGCTCGATCAGATGCCCGAAGAATTCCAAACGACTCGCGCAGTGGCGCAGGCTCGCTACGCCACTCTGCTCGCTGAGCATTCGGCTGTGTGTAAGGCAGAGGGCGATGTCATCCGTGGTCTCGGCGGCCTGTACGTCATTGGTTCAGAGCGCCACGACAGCCGTCGTATCGACAACCAGCTGCGCGGCCGGGCAGGCCGCCAGGGCGACCCGGGCGAAAGCCGCTTCTTCTTGAGCCTCGACGATGATCTGATGCGTTTGTTCGCCACCGGTGCGCTCAACTACGTGATGGGCCGTGCCCTTCCGGACGACGAGGCGATCGAAGCAAAAATGGTCACCAAAGCCATCGAGCGTGCTCAAACCACCGTCGAAACCAAGAACGCTGAAATTCGCAAAAACGTCCTGAAGTACGACGAGGTGATGAACGAGCAGCGCAAGATCATCTATAAGCGCCGCGATCAAATTCTCGACGGTGAAGATCTCCGTGCCGCCGGTACCGAGTACCTGGCCGATGCCGTCGACGCATTAATCACCAAGCACTGCGCGTCGGTCGCCGACGACGAGTGGGACATCGACGGTCTCGCCAGAGAACTCACCCTCTATTGGCCGAACTCGATCAGCGAAAATCAGCTTCGTGGTTGCGCTGACACCGACGAGATCTATGACCTCGTGATTGCCGATGCCACGGCGCACTACGAAAAGCGTGAGGTCGAGCTCGGTGAAGACGTCCTTCGTCAGGTTGAGCGTCAAGTGATGTTGCGCATCATCGACCAGCGCTGGCGCGAGCATCTCGAAGAGATGGACTACCTACAGGGCGGCATCAACCTCCGTGCGATGGGCCAGAAAGATCCGCTGACCGAATGGCAGCGGGAAGGCTTCGACATGTTCGGCACGATGATGACCGGCATTGCCCAAGACTTCGTGAAGTACGTGATGCATGTGCAGGTCGTCAGAGACGGCGATCAGCCGGCACAGGTCGGAACGGGCAACCCGACGCCCCCAGCGGTTCAGAACCTCCAAACCAGCTCGTCTGATGACGTGCAGTCATCTGGCTTTGATCGAGCGGCTCGGGCTGCTGCGGCCGACGCTGCTGGCGCACCAGCGAGCGCTGCTGAAACCCCAGAACCACAGAAGCAACAGACTCTCGTGAAAGATGAGTTCTCCAAGACGCCGCGCAACGCGCCGTGTCCGTGTGGCTCGGGTAAGAAGTTTAAGAACTGCCACGGCGAAGCCTGATCACTACCAATGCGTGACTTCACCCAAGACCTCCGCGAGTTGCAACGACGGCTCAGCGAGGCCGAGGTATATCTCTCCGTCGGTGACAATCGTGAGCGTTTTGCCGTCCTCGAACACGAGGTCGCGGAACCGGGTCTCTGGGATGACCAGGACCGAGCCAAGAAACTCAACGCCGAGTACGCCAACATCAAAGAAGACATCGGCGTCTTCGACAAGATGTCGGTCGAAATCGAGAACGTCGAAGTACTCCACGAACTCGCCCGAGACGAAGACGACGCGTCGCAAGAGCCCGAAATCGAGGCTGCGATCATGTCGGTCGGAGCGATATTTGATCAGCTCGAACTCCGCAGCCTTTTCACTGGGGAACACGACGACACCGATTGCATCGTGCAGATCAATGCCAAAGATGGCGGCGTTGATGCCCAGGACTTCAGCGAGATGCTGCTCCGGATGTACGAAAAGTGGTGTGAGCGTCGGGGCTTTACGATCACGCTGAACTCCGTGTCTGAAGGCGCCGAGGCCGGCATCATGTCGGCTGAAGTCACGATTTCGGGACGCTACGCCTACGGCTTAATGTCGGCTGAGCGGGGTACGCACCGACTCGTTCGCATCAGCCCGTTCGATAACCAGGGCCGGAGGCAGACGTCGTTCTCTGCGGTGCAGGTTTGGCCGCTACTCGAAGACGTTGATCTCGAAATCGACGAGTCCGATATCGAGATGCAGGTCTT
>CALAHA010000276.1 GCA_937891565.1 uncultured Ilumatobacter sp.
GTCGGTGGTTGCCAGCACGAACACGACGTGCGGCGGCGGCTCTTCGAGCGTCTTGAGCAGCGCTGCCTCGGCTGGCTTGGTGAGCATGTGGACTTCGTCGAGGATGTACACCTTGTGGCGACCGGGCGTTCCGAGCGAGGCCTTGTCGATCAGGTCACGCATTGCATCGACGCCGTTGTTGCTTGCGGCATCGAGTTCGTGCACGTCGTAGCTCGTGCCGCGTTCGACCGACAGGCACGACTCGCACTCACAACAGGGCTCGCCCTCTTGGACGTTGGTGCAGTTGAGAACTTTGGCCAAAATGCGCGCCGAAGTCGTCTTGCCTGTTCCGCGTGGACCTGAGAATAGATACGCCTGACCCTCACGCCCCTCTGCAACCGAGTTGCGAAGCGCCTTGACGACGTGGTCTTGACCCCTGACTTCGCTGAAGCGACGGGGCCGATATCGGCGGTACAGCGACTGAGTGGCCATTGGGATCACGATAGAGGGTCCGCGCACCTCCGCCATCGTGCGCGCCGTAGGGTTCGGTCGATGTCGACTCCGTCCTCGGTCCACGGCTTGCGCACACGCCTCACATTCTGGTTTGCAATCGCTGTGCTCGCGGCCTCCGCCACAGCATGTGCAACCGAGTCAGTCGTGCCGGTTGACCCGGCGGCATACCGCTCCGAACTCGGCGTCGTTTGCGAGCAGACCAAGCAGCAGCAAGCCGCACTTACCGACCCGGTCGATGCGGCGACAACGGTTGCGTTTGCCCAGCAGGTGGCCGTCATTCTGAGCGCTGAGGCGAACGCCGTACGGGCACTGCAGGTTCCAGCCGATCTCGACAACGATCACCGGGCCTTCATCCAGAACACCGACGATCAGGCTCGGCAGTGGACCACGTTGGCCTCGACATCAGTCGATGACCCAGCTGCATTCGGTGATGTCCAGACGGCAATCCTGCAGCTCACGCTTGGGCGCGACGACCTCGCTGTGACGATGAATGTCGATGCTTGCCGAGCCGCTGGAAGCAGCGCCTCTTGATGTCGGTAAGGCCTCGTCCCGGCGAGGCTCACCCAGTTGACGGTGAGGCCCCAGTAGCCTCGGCACACTGTGAGTGAGCCCACATCTGTTCCCACCGGCGGCCGCTTGGCACGCCTGCAAATCAACCGACCGATGTCGGCGACCGCGGCCGCCTTCACTGCCGTCCTGATCGGTTTGCTGATGCTGCTTCCCGGCGTCGCCCACGCAGCAAACGAGGTTGTCACGTCTGAGCCGGCTGACGGCACAACGCTCGCCACGTCACCAACCCAGATCGTTATCAACTTCACCGAAGAAATCGGCGAGTTGCGCATCGTTTCGCTTGAGTGCAACACCGAACCAATCAACTTGCCCGCACCGACACTGAGCGGCAACTCACGGGTGATGACTGTCGAGATTCCCGAGGCGCTTCCTCGTGGACTCTGCGTCGCCACGTGGCGCGTCAGCGATTCCGACGGCGAGCCGAACGGGAGCTCGTTGATCTCGTTCACGGTCGATGCCGAACCGGCCGCCACGACCACTCCAGCTGACGAAGGTGCCACCACCTCGAGCGTCGGTTCCGCCGACGGTTCAACACCGGTGGCGTCGACTTCCGCAACAACTTCCACCGGCGACGCCGACACTCAAACGGTCGCGCTCAACCGCGTCGAGACCGGCACCGGCCCACTGTGGCTTGGCCGTGTATTGTCAACGCTCGGCATCGCTGCAGTGTTCGGCGCGTTGGTCCTCATCGCTGCCGCGTGGCCCGAAGGCGTCGAATACCTGATCACCGTTCGTTTCCTGCGCGCCGCATGGGTGCTTGCACTGATCGGCACCTTGCTCTTTACCTCGGCTGCTGCGGCCGCAGTCACGGGAAGTTCGCTGGGTTCTGGGTTCAACCCGGGCGCCTGGTTCGATCTCTTGGGCGCAGGCTGGGCCGGAAGCGCTGCACTGTTCCGGTTGGTCTTCGTCATCGCATCGGCGTGGGTCGCATTCCGGCCCGACCGAGTCCTCGATCCTGTCACACAAGTTGCGGCGCTCGGTATCCCCGCACTCGCCGTTGCAATGATTGGTATCGGCCGAGTCGACGGATCACTCGCAGCTCTCGGCGTACTGCTCGGTGTCGCACACGCGCTGGCAATGGCGATCTGGGTCGGCGGCGTGATCCTGCTGACACGAGTTGTGCTTTCCGGGCCCGGCGACGAAGACCTCGTCCATGCAGTCCGCGGGTTTGCACGCATTTCGATCATCGCCATCGTCGTCACGATTGGAACTGGGCTTGCCCAAATGCTCCGCCTCGACGGCAGCGACCTCTTCGGCAGCGCGCATGGCCTCTGGACAGTTCTCAAGGTCGTACTGGTCTCTGTAATGGTCTTCATTGGCCTGTCAGCGCGTCAGTTCGCTCAGAAGCGCCTCAATCGCTCCCGCGAATTGACAGTGCCGATGGCCGACCGCCTTCGCCGCGCGTTTGGAACCGAAGCTGCTATCGGGATCGTCACGTTGCTCGCGAGCTCATGGCTACTCTCGCTCACCCCGGCGAACGTCAACGCCGAACCGGGCATCGACTATGCGATCACCCAGACCATCCTCGTGCCGGAAGCCGACCTCGACGTCACCGTCAAACTGACTCGTAACAATGTCGGCAACAGCGGCCTCGAAGTGACCGTAAATTCGCCAGCCGAAGGCCTCACCGGGCTCGAGGTGATGCTGACGCCGCCGTACAACACGATGACCGGCGCCATCGTTCAGCCAGTGCCGCTGCCGGGCGCGGGCGTCGCCACCCGCAGCGAATCGGTTGGCCTCCCGATCATCGTGCCCGGCGACTGGCTGCTGCAGATCAACGCACAAACCGCAGCTGGCGTGGTGCAGAGCGACCCGGTGCTGATTCTGATCCTCGACGAAACTGGCGCTGCACCGACCACGTCGATCACGATTCCAGAACCGATTCTGGTTCCGATCGAGACCCCCACAAGCACCACGAGCCCCACAAGCACCACGACCGTCGCTGGCGGCTGACGCCTGCCAGACGGTTCAGACGGTTCAGACGGTTGCGCTGCGCTCCAGCAGTCGATCGGCTTCGCGGAGAAAGTTCTTGGCGTCGATCGGCTTGGCGACATAGCCGTCGCGCCCGGCATCGCTGAGGAAGATCAATCGAAACTCTTGCGGCGTTTTCTCGCGCCCAGATGGCCAACAGGCACGCTGTTCAGGGAAGCGGCCCCGGGTTGTTCATCGTGCAACAGATCGTAGAAGCTCACGATGGCACTGTGGACCTGCGATCGGCGACGTCGACCTTTGGCGTCGGCGCCTGATAAAACGTCTGTTCGTCACAATTATTCAAATCGAACACCTGTATACTTAAATATGTCATCGGCCACCGAGTTGGAGTGCGAAGTGTTCTCGGTCAATGACATCGTTGGTGTGCTCAACTCCCAACACGCGGCGCTGGTCGATC
>CALAHA010000277.1 GCA_937891565.1 uncultured Ilumatobacter sp.
CGGCTCATACGCCCACCGCCCGATCCTGCATCACCCCGACGACATCCCATCGAACGAAGAAGCAGCGCTCAGCCCCACCGAGATGCCGTTCACACCCGACGACTTCGACCAGCAGATGGAAGAAGCAATCGAGCTGATGGACATGCTCGGTGACGCCGAGATCAAGTACGCCATTAACGGCCTGCTCTCGCTCACACCTGACGCCATGCCGTGCCTTGGTGAGACCATCGAAGTCCGCAACCTCTGGTCGGCAGCCGCCGTCTGGGTTAAGGAAGGCCCGGGCATGGCCCAGGTTGTCGCCGAATGGATGACCTACGGCTATCCGCGAGTGATCGACGCCCACGGCGCCGACATCGCCCGCTTTTACGACCACGAGCGCAATGACGAGCACATCTGGAGCCGCGCCGCAGAACACTTCAACAAGACCTATGGCATCGTGCACCCCGCCGAGCAGTGGGAGAACCGCCGCAACCTGCAGGTCTCGCCGCTGTTCGAACGACAAAAAGCGCTTGACGCCTTCTTCTTCCAGGCCCGCACGTGGGAGCGACCGCAATGGTACGGCAGCAACGCCGACCTCGCCGAGCGCTACAACGTTGCGGAACGCGAAGTCGAATGGGACAACCGCTGGTGGAGCCCGATCACGGTCGGCGAACACCTCAACATGCGTGAAAACGTTGGGCTCGTCGACCTCTCGGCATTCCAGGAGTTCGAGATCTCTGGTCCCGGTGCCGTTGAGTTCGCCGACTACTTGAGCGTGAATAAGATCGGCCCTGTCGGCCGTGCGACCTACACGCCGTGGCTCACACCCGACGGTGGCTTCCACTCCGACCTCACGATGCACCGTACGGCCGAGGACGTCGTCGTTGTGGTGACCGGCGTGTTCGACGGTGGACGTGACCTGTCGTGGATGAAGAAGTACATGCCGAAAGACGGATCGGTCACGGTGACCGACCGCACGCTCGAAGTGTCGACGCTCGGCCTCTGGGGTCCGAATGCACCGGCCACGCTCGCCAAGCTGACCGATGCCGATCTCTCACACGAGGGCTCGTCGTACGGATCGCTCGTCGAGGTGAAGCTGAACCTCGGCGGCGAAGAGGTCGACGCCACGCTGTTCCGCATCTCCTACGTCGGCGACACCGGCTGGGAAATCTATGTTGCCTGGGACAAGGCGCCGATGCTGTGGGACGCACTCATGGAAGCCGGTGCCGACCTCGGCATCCGCGCCACCGGCGGCGGGGTGTATGGCACATCGGGTCGCATCGAAAAGGGCTACCGCCTTCAGGGCGCCGAGCTTGAGAGCGAGTACAACCCGCTCGAAGCCGGCCTTGCCCGCCCCAAGGTCAAGTCGGTCGACTTCATTGGCAAGGACGCCTATCTCGCTGCTCGCGAAGCCGGTGATCCGGAAGTGCTGATGTGCACGATGACCGTCGACGATCAGACCGACTCGCAGGGCCGTATCCGCTGGATGCAAGGCGGCAACGAGCCGTTGTGCGACCTGGATGGCAACACGATCATTGATAGCCACCAGCGTGTCTCACGTGTGACCACCGCAGGCTACGCCCCATCGGTCGCCAAGATGGTGCTGATGGGCTACCTGCCGCGGGAAATGGCGACGGCCGGCACCAAGCTCCAAGTCATGTACATGAACGAGTACTTCCCGGTGACTGTCGTTGGCACCGACGGCCCGTTCGACCCTGACGACACACGCCTGAAGGCCTGAGGATCAGGAGCACCATGAGAGTCCTCGTTTGCGTGAAGCGGGTGCCCGCACCTGGCGCCAAGATCAACATCACCGATGACGGCCAGTCCGTCGATGCCACCAATCTCGGCCACACCATGAGTCCGCACGAAGAATGCGGACTTGAGTTGGCCGTGCAGCTGGTCGAGGCGCACGGCGGCGAGTCGCACGTGCTGACACTCGGTGTTGCAGAGGCCGACGAGCAGTGCCGTTGGGCCGCTTCGATTGGCATCAACAAGGCCACGCTGGTCGACGTCGGAACGCAGGGCTGGGATCCGCAGCGAACAGCATCGGCAATGACCGACGCCATCCGTGCAATCGAAGCGGTCGACGGCGGATTCGACGTCATGATCTTCGGCAACGAGTCGGCCGACACGGGTGGCTTCCAAGTTGGGATTCGCGTCGCTCGGGCGCTCGGCCGGCCGATGGTCAATGCCGTCAAAGGCGTCAACATTTCTGCAGGCATCGATGGGGATGACACCGTGCTCGAAGCGCAGCGCGAGACCGACTCTGGCATGGAGGTCTACAAGCTCCCGATGCCGTGCGCGATTGGTGTGAAAGAAGGCATCACCTGGCCGCGCTATCCGACGATGCGCGGTCGCTTGGCCTCCAAGAAGCTCGCTGTCGACGTGACCGCGTCGGATGCTGCCCCTGGTGGCCAAACCATGGTGCGTCTCAACCGTCCCGAGGAGCAAGTGTCGGAAACGATCATTCTCGGCGAAGGTGCCGCTGCTGCTCCCGCAGTTATCGAACTGCTGAAGGAACTCGGCCTCTGGTCGCAAGGAAGCACCAAGCAGGAGGTGGGGCCATGAGTGTGCTCGTCGTCGTCGAACATGACCGGGGCACGCTTGCTGATGCGTCGCTCGAGGCCTTTGCCTTTGCCCGATCGATAGCCGAGCAACTCGGCGAGCCGGTCGAAGCGTTGCTGATCGGAGCAGACGCTGCTGGACTCGCCGACGTCTGTGCGGCGCACGGTGCAGCTGTTGTGCATCACGCGCCGATCGCTGGCGACTCCGTTGGCGACTACGGCCCCGAGGCGTACGGCATGGTCGTGGCGTCGCTCGCTGCGCTGCTGTCCCCGAGTGGCATCGTTGCGTCTGGAACGGACCGCGGTAACGAGGTGCTGGCGCAGGCTGCCGCCGAGCTCGATCTTCCGTTCGTTGCCAACTGTGTGTCGGTCAAGGCCGCCGACGAGTGGGAGTTGACCCGGGTGCAGTGGGGCGGCTCGCTCAACGAGGAGGCGCGGCTCGCGTCGCGTCTCCCGATCGTCTCGGTCGCACACCATGCCGTTGAAGCCGAAGAGGTTGCAGCTGGAGCGACAGCGACAATTACCAAACACGTCGTGGAGTTGCCCGAGTGGGTGAGACGGTCGGTGATCCAAGATCGTGTCGTCTTGTCGCAGGGCCTGACGTTGGCAACCGCGCCGGTCGTGATCGGTGGCGGCCGCGGCGTCGGTTCGGCTGAAGGTTTCAACGTGCTCGAAGCGTTGGCAGCACGCCTCGGAGGCGTTGTCGGATGTAGCCGTGCGGTGACGAATAACGGTTGGCGTCCACACAGCGATCAGGTCGGCCAGACGGGCACCCGCATTGCGCCGCAGCTTTATATTGCCTGCGGCATTAGCGGAGCGATCCAGCACTGGGTGGGAGCGAAGGCGGCGAAGAAGATCCTCGCGATCAACATTGACCCCGCCGCCAACATGGTCGTCAAAGCCGACTACGCAGTGATCGGCGACCTCTTTGAAGTGCTTCCCGCCATTGAGCAGGGTTGAGCGAGCAGGGTTGAGCGAGCAGGGCGTCATCTTCCGGTGAGCCCGGGCCGGCTTGCGGCAACAAATGGCACATGCGGTACAGTTTCTGAAAATCGTATGTATCAGCGGCTCCACCTCAACATTTTTCAAGATCCATCGAAGAGCTGATTGTGGCGTCGTCATCCAGCGCCTCCGATGGGATGGCGGCGTTTTCGAGAGGGCCGTACCAGGTGCCAGC
>CALAHA010000278.1 GCA_937891565.1 uncultured Ilumatobacter sp.
CTCAACACGCCGACCGGGTCGGGCAAGTCGCTCGTGGCTGTCGCTGCGCATTTCGTTGGTCTGGGCCGCGACCAACGCAGCGTCTACACCGCACCGATCAAGGCGCTGGTGAGCGAGAAGTTTTTCGAGTTGTGCAAGCAGTTCGGGTCGGAACGAGTGGGAATGATCACCGGCGATGGCTCGATCAACCCGAATGCGCCGATCATCTGCTGTACCGCTGAAATCCTCGCGAACTGGGCGTTGCGGGACGGGCACCGAACTGATGTCGACATCGTGATCGCCGACGAGTTCCATTTCTATGCCGACCCGCAGCGCGGCTGGGCATGGCAATTGCCGATCCTTGAACTCCCGCACTGTCAGTTCCTGCTGATGTCGGCGACACTCGGCAACACCCGATTCTTCGAGGATGAACTCACCAAGCGGACCGGTCGTGAGACCGCCCTGGTGAAATCGTCGCAGCGCCCGGTGCCGCTTGACTTCGAGTACAGGACAACGCTGCTTCACACCTCGATCGAGTCGCTCCTGGAGTCGGGTCGAGCACCGATTTACCTCGTTCACTTCACGCAGCGCGACGCAACCGAAGCGGCACAGAGCTACGTCAGCCTCGACCCGCTCACGAAGGAAGAGAAGCAGCGGGTCAAAGAACTGATCGGCGGATTCCGCTTCGACTCGCCGTTCGGCAAGGGCCTCCGACGGTTCCTCGTGGCAGGCATCGGCGTGCACCACGCCGGGTTGTTGCCGAAGTATCGACTCCTCGTAGAACGGCTCGCGCAGGCCGGCCTTCTCAAGATCATCTGCGGTACTGACACGTTGGGCGTTGGCGTCAACGTCCCGATCCGCTCGGTGCTGTTCACGAAGCTCTGCAAATACGACGGAAGCACCACGCGCATCCTGCGCAACCGTGAGTTCGCGCAGATTGCTGGGCGTGCTGGCCGTCGAGGTTTCGATGATGAAGGCACGGTCTGGGCGCAGGCGCCGGAGCACGTCGTGATGAACCAGGCGAAGCTGCAGAAGGCCGCTGAGGACGCTAAAAAGAAGAAGAAGATGGTCAAGACAAAGGCGCCCGATCGGGGCTATGCGCACTGGGACGAGGGCACCTTCCAGAAGATGGTCAGTGGCGAACCCGAGCCGCTGACTTCGAGCTTCCAGGTCAACCATCAGATGATTATGAGCCTGCTCGACCGTCGCGGTGACGGCTGCGCTGCGGTTCGAAAGTTGATGGTCGACAACCACGAACCGCGCAAGCGTCAGCGCCAGCACATCAAGCAGTCAATTTCGATTTACCGTTCGCTCGTCGACGCTGGCCTGCTCGAATTTCCTGACGAGCCTGACGAACTCGGTCGTCGTGTACGCGTGAATTTCGACCTGCAAGACGAGTTTGCGCTGCATCAGCCGCTGTCGTTGTGGGCGCTCGACGCCATTGAGCATCTCGATCGCCAGTTCGAAGTCGAAGAACGGTCCCATGAGCAACGCCACGAGCGGCGCGAGCGGGAGCGGGAGCGAGAGGCGGTTGTCGAAGACGATGCGTCAGCGAGAGACAACCCATTCGCTGCGCTGTCTGGCCTCGTGCTCGACGAAGCCTCCGAAGAGGTCAGCCCCGAGCCGGATGAGGCAGCACGCGACTCATCACTCGACGATCGCGCTATCGATGATTCTGGGGTTGATAGTGCGGGGAATGATGACAGTGACGATGCAATGAGCCCCGAGGCGCAAGAGCCGGCTGATGGCTCAGCAATGCGCGTCGTTGAGGCTGAGACAAAGGGCGACATGCAGCGGGCGCTCTCCGTGATGACGATCATCGAGGCGGTGCAGGAGAGCCCTGGCGTCGTGATCAACGCACAGCTTCGCAAAGCGAAAGACGAAGTGATGGCCGAGATGAAGTCGTCTGGGGTGGAGTACGAGGAACGAATGGAACGGCTTGCCAAAGTCGAACCGCCGCGGCCAATGAAGGATTGGGTGTACGCCGACTTCAACGAGTTCCGTGCGCGTCATCCGTGGGTTGGCGGCAACACGGTCAAGCCGAAGTCGATTGCTCGCGACATGTTCGAACGGTCGATGACCTTCGGCGAATACACCGGGCACTACGGCCTCAAGCAGAGCGAGGGTGTGCTCCTGCGCTACCTGTCCGACGTCTACAAGGGCATCACGCAGAACGTTCCCGCCGAAGCTATGAACGACGAGCTCGATGAGATTGCGCACTGGCTCGGCACGCTTGTCCGACAGGTCGACTCGAGTTTGCTCGACGAGTGGGAGCGACTCCAGAACCCAGACGAGTACGAGGGCGCAGTCCGCCCGCCGACCGGCGAGAAGGCCGAGAGCGGCGAGGTCACGATCACCTCGGACCGCCGAGCGTTCAACACGATGGTTCGCAACGCTGCGTTCAGGTGGATCGAGCAACTCGCCCGCCGTCAGCGTCCGGCCGGGTCAATCGAGGGGCTGAACGCCCGCGAGCTCATGGAGCCGTACTGGGATGAGTACGACGCAATTGAGATCGACGGCGACGCCCGCCATTCCAGTCGTTTCCAGCTCGACTGGGCATCAGGCGCGGTGAGCCAGACCATTCATGATCCCGAGGGACACGACGAATGGCGCGTGCTTGGCGAGGTCGACCTCGCTGCATCTCGCGAGGAAGATCGCCTGGTGATCGCACTCGTCGGCATTGAGCGGCGCTGAGCCCCCGCCGATCACTCAACCAGCTTGAACTGTTTGCCCGGCCGTCAACATGTCGTAGTGTCTGAATATGGCAAATATCGTGAAGGCCGCGCTCCTGCAGACTGACTGGACAGGCGACAAAGAGTCGATGATCGTCAAGCACGAGGAGGCGGCGCGCGAAGCAGCCGCACAGGGTGCACAGATTATTTGCTTCCAAGAGCTGTTTTACGGCCCGTACTTTTGTCAGGTGCAAGACGCCGAGTACTACGAGTACACCGAGTACATCCCCGACGGGCCGACCACCAAGCGTTTCCAGGCGCTGGCCAAGGAACTCAACATGGTGATGGTCCTGCCGATGTACGAGATCGAACAACCCGGCGTGTATTACAACACCGCCGCAGTTATCGATGCTGATGGCACCTACCTCGGCAAGTACCGCAAGCAGCACATCCCGCAGGTCAAAGGCTTCTGGGAGAAGTTCTATTTCAAGCCGGGCAACGGTGGCTACCCGGTCTTCGACACCGCCGTCGGCAAGGTCGGTGTCTACATCTGTTACGACCGCCACTTCCCCGAAGGTTGGCGAGCACTCGGCCTCAACGGTGCCGAGATTGTCTTCAATCCGTCAGCGACCCACCGCGGCCTGAGCGAATACCTCTGGTCGATCGAACAGCCGGCTGCGGCCGTGGCCAACATGTATTACGTCGGCGCAATCAACCGGGTGGGCATTGAGTCGCTCGGCGACAACGACTTCTACGGGCAGAGCTACTTCATTGGCCCGCGCGGCGAGTATGTCGGCGACAAGGGGAGCGCAACCGACCCCGAACTGATCGTCCGTGAATTCGACCTCGACCTCATCCGCGAGGTCCGCGACGGCTGGCAGTTCTACCGCGACCGTCGCCCCGAGGCGTACGGCGAGCTGGTCGAAGGCTGAGAGGGGTCTGACGATGTCAACCACACTGATTCAGGGCGGCACGGTCGTTTCGGCCATCGGACGTCGCGAAGCTGATGTGCTGATCGACGGCGAATCGATCGCTGCGATCCTCGCTCCGGGGCACGCTGCGGCTTATGGC
>CALAHA010000279.1 GCA_937891565.1 uncultured Ilumatobacter sp.
AATCTCGAACATCGGTCAGCCGCCTTTCTGTTGAGTGGAGGACATCACTGTCGGAACGATCGGAGTAAGTAGTGCAGATGCCCCAGCAGCGCCGCACTCGCACGAGGTGGCAGATACGCCAGCCGGGACAAGATCAACACCGGACGGACCGAGTGGTCGGCATCGGAGTAGGCGACGCACGCTCAGCCATCCACCCCGCCAAGCGCCGTGCACCTCGACGGACTCAAGGGCATACGCCGAGCAAGATGGGAAGAATCGGCACGGCGAAGGTCGGCCCTCGCACGCGCGTTGATACAAGACAATGGCACGGCGTAAATAGCGTTGTGACCATGCAGACTGACCTTGCTCATGATGCTCGTGAGTAGGACAAAGACAAATCTCAGTCGTCTCGGTGGTTTCGGCTAGCAGGTCGGCGTCCAGGAGCTCCACCACCTGCCCGTGTTTCATGAATACGCTCGCGAATGCTGTGCTGCATCGAGAAGGGCAGCGGCACGGGTTTCAAGTTCTGCGAACGTAAGTTCGCTCATGGATGGACGACCCCCGAAGAGATACAACCCATTGGGAACATCCATGGCTCCAAGAATGGCGCGCAGCCGACGTCGAAGTTGGTTGCGCGTCACAGCAGGACCGACAGCGCGGCCAATGGCGAAAGCCACTTGCGGTGGGGACACATTCGGATCGGCAACAAACGAGCACCACATGGCATCACCTCGGACGCGCAAACCTTCCCGCCGGAGGCGGGTAAACGAATCACGATCACAGACCCGGCGAATCAAGTCAGGCGGAGAGGCGTGTGCGGCCCTTGTCACGGCGGGACTTCAGCACAGCGCGACCGGCGCGGGTGCTCATGCGGGCGCGGAATCCATGCTTACGGTTTCGGCGGCGGTTATTTGGTTGAAATGTGCGCTTCACGATGTTCTCTTTCGGACGTTTCAAGTCACGACCGGGGGAAATACGCGCCCTGATGGGCACTTCCTGTGGACTGACCAAGAGAGGCTACGGCGCGCGAGGCCCGTCTCCCAACCACCACTGCGAGGCGGTTGACTCACGGACGTCGCTCAGATCTCGTCCAATCGCCTCAATAAGGACACTTGAACCACACCGCAGGGGCTTCGCGCCGTAGACCTCGTTCTCCACAGTTGACCCACGGCGCAGATCAAACAACATTGTTGTAAGTTATTCACATCAAAAGCCGCCCGGCATTACCCCAGCGTGCGGGGTGTTTTTACAAATGTTTCTGTTTCGTATACAACCTGCTATGTTCGGGCGTTCGCCACCGACTCAGTACATGTCCACATCTTGTGGAAAACTATGTGGACAGGATCTATTGTCGACCATGCCACGACGAGTGGAACTACAACGTACGAAGGAATTTGACACCACGTGAGTGACGCTGATGATGTGTGGACACAAGTCACACTGTTCCTTCGTTCTCAGCTCGCTGAGTCCGTCTGGTTCTCAACCTTTCAGGACATCATTCCGCTTGACGCCGGCAGCGCCATGCTCCGGTTGCTCGCACCGTCGGCCTACGTACGTGACCGAATCCTGACCCGATATCTCCCACTAGTGACAGATGCACTCGAAGAATGTGGAGAAGGACACCGATCAATCGATATCGAGGTCGCAAAATCGGATGCGATCGAGAACGAGCCGGCGTTGGACGAACCAAACGTGACATCGGCATCCTCACCAGCGTCCTTCTCGCATACGGGGAAAGAAAACGGCACACGTACCCATGTTGACGAAGCTGGGTTGAATCCGCGTTACACCTTCGAGGAATTCGTCAAGGGAGCATCAAACCAGTTCGCGCTGGCCGCTGCGCTAAGAGTCGCCGAAACGCCTGGTAGATCTTACAATCCGCTCTTCATTTACGGATCAGCTGGCCTCGGTAAGACCCACCTCCTGCACGCGATTGGCCATTACGTCCACGACAACTACCGACACCACGAAGTGCGATACGTGTCGACAGAGACGTTTATGAACGAGTACGTCGACGCAATTCGCCAAAACACCACCAGTGCGCTCCGACGCCGTTACCGCGACATCGACGTCCTCCTGATCGATGACATCCAATTCATTGCGGGTAAAGAAGGTCTCCAGGAAGAGTTTTTCCATACCTTCAACACGCTGCACGGTGCAAACAAGCAAATTGTCATCAGTTCTGATCGCATGCCGGACGCCATCCCAACACTCGAAGAACGACTCCGTGGCCGCTTCAAATGGGGCTTGCTCACCGACATCCAGCCACCGGATCTCGAGACCCGCACAGCGATTCTCCGGAACAAGGCGGAACGGGACCAAGTCGAAGTTCCGAACGAAACACTCGATTTCATTGCCACTAACTTCTCGACCAACATCCGAGAGTTGGAAGGTGCCCTGATCCGAGTGACCGCGTACGCGAGCCTCAGTGGTGAAGCCATCACGACCGACTTAGCCGAGGCACAACTCGCTGGCCTCATGGTCGACACCAAGCCCAAGCACCGCACCGATGAAGAGTTGCTCGCCGAAATTGCCGGCATTTTAAAATTCGAGGTCGAAGCGCTGAAAGGCAAGAGCCGGCAGCGTCCTCTCGTTACCGCACGTCAAATCGCCATGTACGTCTTCCGTGAGATGACCGATCTCAGCTACCCCGCAATCGCTCGGTTGTTCGGTGGGCGAGACCACACCACCGTCATCCACGCCAATGAGAAAATTCAGCGACTGATGAGTGAACGCAAACAGATCTACGATCAAGTCACCGACCTCCAGCAGCAGCTCAAAGCATGAAAAAGTGCACTGATCAACGCCGTCGAGTTCCCACTCACCGCGCGGTTAAATGTCGTCTCTGCGCGAATATCAGTGGACAACCCCTGCTCAACGGGGGACGCACCAGCGCGCAAGTCTCACGAGAAAAGGGGACAACTCATCGTTGTCCACTGGACCACACGCGTGTAAGCCGCGACCTGGGGAGAAGTGGTCTATCCATTGTGGAAGCCCACGAGGGCTCTACGCTGCAAGAATGGTGGGTTGTCCCCAATCCACAGCACCTACTACTTACATTGTTCTTTGAAACATCCATACATGAGGAGAAGTGCCTACTGTGAAGTTTCGTTGCGAACGTGACGTTCTTGCTGACGCTGTTGGGTCGGCTGGCCGTGCCGCCACCAATCGGACTGGCACGCTGCCCGTATTAGCTGGTGTGAGGATGGAGGTGGTCGGCGATTCGCTGACCATCACCGGTACCGACCTCGAACTGACAATTCGGTTGTCGATTGAGGTCGGCGGTGAACGTGATGGTGCCGCAGTGGTACCCGCGCGCCTTGTCGCTGACATCGTCAAGGCACTTCCATCCGGTGCGGTTGAAATCGACCTTGCTGATGGTGACGCTGGTGCCGAGATGTCAATCAGCGCTGGCCGATCCCAGTTTTCTGTGCGCCCGCTGTCTCTTGACGACTACCCCGTGCAAACTGAACCGGCCGGCGACGCAGTCACACTTCCCGCCGCTGACATGGCGGAGGCACTTCGCCAAGTTGTTCGTGCGGCTTCGACCGATGATGCTCGCGCAGTTCTCACCGGTGTGCTCTTGGCATCTGAAGATGACGGCCTCCGGATGGTTGCTACCGACTCGTACCGCCTGGCCGTCCGCGATCTACCGGACTCATCAATGCTCGGTTCCGGTCAAAAGGTCCTGATTCCCGGCCGTGCTCTAAACGAGTTGCAGCGTCTGATGGGCAACGAGGAAACCCTCACCGTTCGCCTTGGCGAGCGCGAAGCAACGTTTGAAGCTGGCTCAACCCGCTTGAGCACCCGCCTCATCGAGGGCGAGTTTCCGAACTATCGCAACCTGCTTCCTTCGAGCTACCCAAACCTGCTGACCGTGAGCAAGGTTGCGATGATCGAAGCGATTCGTCGCGTGAAAATCTTGGCTCAAGATTCAACTCCGGTGCGCATGACGCTTGGTGGCGACACGGTGCAACTCACTGCGATCACGCAGGACGTCGGTAACGCCGTTGAAGAGATCGACGCGAGCTACGACGGTGCGGAGATGACGGTGGCATTCAACCCGGATTATCTGCTTGCCGGTATCGACGCAATCGATGCTGACGATGTCACGCTCGCGACCATGGACCCCATGAAGCCAGCAGTCTTGCGCGGTGTTGGGCAGGACGATTACCTGTACCTCCTCATGCCTGTACGCGTTCCGTGATCCGACGCTGACTGGCGTTCGCTTTTTGTGTGAGCGATTGACGCGATTTTTGCCAGAATCACTCGCTCAAAAACTGGGCGACCTAACCTTCTCACTGTGATTGTCGAGCATCTCGAGCTGATCGACTTTCGTAACTACACACAAGGCTCGTTCGATCTGACGTCCGGGACGACCGCGATTATTGGAGGAAACGGTCAGGGCAAGACAAACCTTGCCGAGGCGTTGGCTTATCTCGCAACGCTGTCGAGTTTCAGAGGGGCCCCAAACGACGCACTCGTCAAGGCTGGTGCCTTGCAAGCAATCATCCGCGCAACTGTTCGCCATGACGACGGCCGTGAGACCTTGATCGAAGCCGAACTCGTGGCTGGGGGTCGCAACCGAGTGCAAGTCAACAAGCAAAAGCTGGTACGAGTCCGTGACCTACTTGGCTCGGTACGTGTCACAGTTTTTTCGCCTGACGATCTCATTTTGGTCAAAGGTGGACCAGGCGATCGACGTCGCTACATGGACGACACACTCGTTGCACTTGCGACCAAGTACGACGCGATTCGACTTGAGATCGACCGAATCGTCAAGCAAAGGAACACGCTGCTCAAGCAAGCAAGCGGTCGCCTCACCGATGAGATTGAAGTCACCCTTGACGTGTGGGACATGAAGTTCGCGGAAATTGCCGACCAGTTCGGCTACGCCCGAGCAACCCTCGTTTCGAGAATTACCCCGATGGTCCAAGACGCGTACGAGCGTCTTGCCGGCATCTCGACACCTATCGATCTGACGTATGAACCGGAGTGGCGTCTCGTCGGTCTCATTCCGGCATTGCAGGCTGCGCGTACTGCTGATCTTCGACGCGGCGTCTCGACAGTCGGGCCCCACCGCGACGAGTTGAGCTTCACAATTAACGGTCTACCGAGCCGGACGCATGCGTCGCAGGGAGAGCAACGCACACTCGCGCTCGCATTGCGCCTCGCCGCGCATCAACTTGTCACCGAACGCACAGGATCAGCGCCGGTACTCGTGCTTGACGATGTGCTCTCTGAGCTTGATGATGACCGCGCCACTGCCCTTCTTGAACACATTCCGCCCGGTCAAGTAATCATCACGACGGCAAGTGAGCTTCCAGCCGCCGCACAGGCCGACCGAATCCTGCGGATCGAAGGAGGCAAGGTCGTTGAATAATTTCACCGATCATGCGGCTGACAAGCATTCAAGTCCCTCAACGCGCAGCTACGGTGGAATGTCTGATGGCTGAGCCAGTGCCGATCACGAAATCGCTCGACGGGATCATGAAATCGTTGCGCGGGACCGATCGAATTCAGATCGGCGGTGTTTTCGGAAAGTGGGCCGATGCCGTTGGCCCGAACGTCGCTGCGCACGTCCGACCAGTCCGACTCGATCAGGGCGTTCTGACTGTCGAATCTGACGATGTCGCATGGGCCACTCAGGTCAAGTTCCTTTCCGGCACGATTATTGCTCGGCTGGAAGAAGTTGCTCGTGTCCAGGTGGAACGTGTTGAAGTACGTGTTGCAAGGGCGCGCTGACCTGTCGTTGGAACCATGGCTGCAAGCCGTTCGTTCAAGTTTGTACCCGGCTCATTGTCAGTGCCGTGAAATGGCCGTAAACCGGTGGGTAGCTCGGTCGCGACGTTCATGTAGTTTGCCGTCGCGAAACCGCATCTCTGTGACACCCATGGAGTACACTTAAAACCAATTGCGGAAAGGGTTTGCCGCCGGTCTGATGTACCTGGCGTAAGCGCTCTCATCGCCCCGAAAAGCACGGCGTGCTCGCGCCGTGTCCGACGATTCGAAGACATCGAGGTTTGAGTGTCCAACGACACCGCTGACATCCCCGCTGAAACCGGCGACGATCAGGCTCCAAAGCCGACGTCGACACCTTCTGCTGAAAAGACATCCAACAAATCTGGCGACTACGGTGCCGCACAAATCCAGGTGCTCGAAGGGCTCGACCCCGTACGCAAGCGCCCAGGTATGTACATCGGTTCTACTGGTTTGCAGGGCCTGCACCATCTGATTTGGGAGGTCGTCGACAATGCGGTCGACGAAGCAATGGCCGGAGTGTGCGACAGCATTACCGTCACGTTGCAGGCGGATGGTGGTTGCCGTGTCGACGACAACGGTCGAGGCATCCCGGTTGACCCATACCCGTCAGGCGAACACAAGGGCAAGAGCGCCGCAGAAGTGGTACTGACCGTATTGCACGCCGGCGGCAAGTTCGGCGGCGAAGAGAGCGGCTACAAGGTGTCTGGCGGGCTCCACGGCGTCGGCGTCTCCGTTGTCAACGCATTGTCGACTCGCCTCGAAATCCAGGTTGATCGCGGCGGCGTTCGCTACGAGCAGACTTACCTCGAAGGAGGCAAGCCGAAGGCAGAAATGAAGCCTTCCGGTGCGACACCGACGGACGGTCGCGAGACCGGCACGAGTATCACTTTTTATCCTGACGCAGGGATCTTCCAGGCCGAGGGCACCGAGTTTGTCGCACGAACGGTGCTCGATCGCCTGCAGATCATGGCCTTCTTGAACAAGGGCCTCAAAATCGTTTTCAAAGACGAGCGCCCTGAGCGCGAGCAAGACGTCACGTTTCAGTACAAGGGCGGTCTGGTCGACTTCGTGAAGCACCTCAATGCTTCCAAGGAGCCGTTATTCGCCAAGGTCTGCAGCTTCGAGGATGAAGACAGCGAAGAGGGCATGGAACTCGACATTGCCATGCAGTGGAACACCGGGTACCACGAAGGGATCCACGGGTACGCCAACGGCATCTCGACCACCGAGGGCGGGATGCACGTTGAGGGCTTCAAGACTGCCCTCACTTCGGTTGTCAACAAATACGGCAGAGAAAAGAATCTCATCAAAGAAAAGGATGCGAACCTTACTGGTGACGACGTGCGCGAGGGCCTCACGGCAATCGTCACGGTCAAGCTGCGCGAGCCGCAATTCGAGGGCCAGACCAAGGCCAAGCTCGGCAATGTGCCTGCGCGCTCCTTCGTCCAGAAGGCCACCTACGCTCGCATGGTCGAGTGGATGGATGAGAACCCTGCCGAGGCCAACCGGATGGTCAAGAAAGGGCTCGCCGCTGCTCAGGCACGCGATGCAGCAAAGAACGCACGTAACGCAATCCGTCGCAAGACCGCCCTGTCCGGCGCCGGCATGCCCGACAAGTTGAAAGACTGTTCGTCGAAGGACGCCTCTGAGTCCGAGATTATGATCGTTGAGGGCGACTCGGCTGGCGGCACGGCGGTCGACGCTCGTGACCCACGTACCCAGGCGATCCTCCCGATCCGCGGTAAAATTTTGAACGTCGAACGAGCCCGCATCGACAAGATGCTGAAGAACACTGAGATCCAAGCGCTGATCACAGCGATTGGTGCCGGTGTTGGGGATGAGTTCGACGTCGAAAAGTGCCGCTACCACAAGGTCATCTGCCTCGCTGACGCCGACGTCGACGGAAGCCACATCCGTACTTTGCTCTTGACGTTCTTCTTTCGCCAGATGCGTCAAATGGTCGAGGCTGGTTACTGTTACATCGCCCAGCCGCCGCTGTATTCGACCGAGGTTGGCAAAGAGAAGATCTACCTCAAAGACGACGCGGCCAAGAACGCGTTCATGGTCGAGCGGCCGAACCACAAAAAGCAGTTTCAACGTCTGAAGGGCCTCGGCGAAATGGATTGGGAAGAGCTCCGCGGGACCACCATGGATGCCAGCACCCGCACGTTGCTGCAGGTCACTGTCGACGAAGCAGCCGAGGCCGACCACATCACATCGGTGCTGATGGGCGACGATGTGCCGAGTCGCCGCGACTTCATTGTCAAGAACGCACGTGACGTCCAGAACCTGGACTTCTGACCCCACCGTTTCAGTTGGGGTCAGACCCCAACTGAAACGGCAGTACGAACAGCACAACGAATGAGAAATGATCAACACCCATGACTGACACCACTGACGACACACCAACCGGCGGTTCAATCCAGCCGATTGCGCTCAACGAGGAAATGGAAAGCTCATTCCTCGAGTACGCCATGTCGGTCATCATGTCGCGCGCTCTACCAGACGTGCGCGACGGCCTCAAGCCTGTCCACCGCCGGATCATCTGGGACATGGAAGAGCAAGGCTTTCGCCCAGATCGTGGCCACGTCAAGTGCGCCCGTGTCGCTGGCGACACGATGGCTCGTTTCCACCCCCACGGTGACTCTGCCATTTATGCCGCACTCGTGCGTATGGCCCAACCATTCTCGTTGCGCCACCCGCTGATCGACTTCCACGGCAACTACGGCTCGCCCGACTTCGGTCCGGCCGCTTCGCGTTACACCGAGTGTCGCCTCGACCCTCTCGCGTTGGAACTACTTGCTGGCATCGACGAAGACACCGTCGACATGATCCCGAACTACGACGGGACCACCGAAGAACCCATTGTGCTTCCGTCGCGGTTTCCAAACCTGCTGGTCAACGGCAGCCAGGGCATTGCTGTTGGTATGGCAACGAATATCCCGCCGCACAACCTCGGCGAAGTGATCGATGCCGTCGTGCACCTGATCGACAATCCTGATGCCGACGCTGATGCGCTGATGGAGTTCGTCAAGGGTCCGGACTTCCCGACCGGTGGCCAGATTCTCGGTCGAGCCGGCATCATGGACGCCTATCGCACTGGCCGTGGCTCGGTCAAAACGCGTGCCAAGGCATCGATTGAAGAAGGCAAGAACGGGCGCTACGAAATCGTCGTCACGGAGCTGCCGTATCAAACCTCCTGCTCGGCGATTGCCGCTCGTATCCAGCAGTTGGTCGACAACGGCGACCTTGACGGTATTGCCGATGTGAACGATGGCTCCAACGGCGGAAAGACCGAGCTGATCATCAGCCTCAAACGCGACGGCAACGCCAACGTGGTGATGAACAACCTGTTCAAGCTCACGCAGCTGCAATCCACGTTCTCGATCAACATGGTCGCCCTGGTGAAGGGTGTGCCAAAGCAGATCACGTTGCGCGACGCCCTCGTTGCCTACGTCGACCACCAGGTCGAGGTCATCACTCGCCGAAGCCAGAACCGGTTGAAGAAGGCCAGGCATCGCGAGCACATCCTCGAAGGCCGCATTAAGGCCCTTGATGTCATCGACGAAATCATCAAACTCATACGTGCAAGTGATGATGTCGGCATTGCTCGTGACGGCCTGATGGCAACACCGTTTGAATTCTCCGAGATCCAGGCCAACGACATCTTGGACATGCAGCTCCGTCAGCTCACCCGGCTTTCGAGAGTCGACCTGCAAACCGAACTCGACGAGCTGCGTCTCAAGATTCTCGACTTGCAAGACATCCTCGATAATCCCGATCGCCTCAACACGGTCATCAAGGAAGAGATCACGGCAATCCGCGACAAGTTTGCAACCGATCGCAAGTGCGAGCTGACCTACGACATTGGGGAAATGTCAATTGAAGACCTCACCGACGACAAGGAACTGGTCATCGTGATGACCGAGGCTCAGTACGTCAAAGCCGTACCGGCTGGCTCGTTCAAGACACAGGGCCGCGGCGGTCGCGGCGTTTCGGGCGCCAAGTTGAAGCTCGACGACATCGTGCGTCACGTGATCTTCACGACGGCGCACGCACACCTCTTGTTTTTCTCCAACCTGGGCAAGGTCTATCGACTGCGAGCACTCGACGTTCCCGAACGCGAGCGGACGGCCAAGGGCATGCCGATTGTCAACCTCTTGCCGCTCATCCCGGGTGAGCGCGTCGAAGCAATCATCGACACCCGTGAGTTCGGTATCGACCGCTACCTCTTCTTCGCCACGAAGAAGGGCACGGTTAAAAAGACGACCTTCACCGAGTACGACAAGAGTCGTCGCGACGGCTTGATCGCCATCAACTTGAAGGACGGCGACGAACTCGTCAAGGTCATCGAGACCAGCGGTGACGACGACATCTTCATGGTGTCCGGTGGCGGCATGACAATCCGCTTTAACGAGAACGATGTCCGCTCCATGGGTCGCACCGCAGCTGGTGTGCGTGGCATGAAGCTGAAGAACGATCAGGATCGAGTCGTGTCTAG
>CALAHA010000280.1 GCA_937891565.1 uncultured Ilumatobacter sp.
ACGGCCGGGGCGGACCATTTGACTGCACAGCACCATTGCGCCGGCAGATGCTCCAGAAATCGATGCACCGGCCGTGTGCATTTCGAGCAGCCGCGTCAAGACCGCACCGGACAGCACAGAGCGCGAGCTCGCAGGTGATCCACCGGGCACGACGATAAGTGAGACGGCGTCAGTCATTGCATCGACTGCAGCGCTGACCGAGTCGCGTGGGTCCGGTACGACGGCCACGTCGCTGCCGAGTGCGCGGTAGTGCTTCCGGGCGCGCTCTGAAGCACCGGAGTAGTCGTCGCCGGGTCGGGCAGCGCCAGCAATGACGGCAACGCGGCCAGGGCCTGCGAGTTGTAATACCTCGGTATCTATTTCTTGGCAGCCTGCAGTGAACTCATTCCTACCCTGCAGACAGATCGCACCGGCCATCGACCAATCAACGCGCAAACCTGAGCTGCACCAGAGGTTGAGGTGGATGCGCCTGAGGCATGCGCGGGCCTCGCGTCTTCACTGGGGTTCATGTTGGTAATGTCGGTGGTGTGACAAGGAGCGCCGCCTGGATCCTCGGCCCCGTACTCCTCGTTTGTGCAAGTTGCAGCGCCAGCGACGCCGACGAATCACTCGCTGAGCCAGCGGCAACGACGGTGGTTGCGGCAATGACGTCCAACACGTCGACACCCACGTCGACACCCACGACGACTTCGACTTCGACTTTGGAAACGGTTACGGCTGAGCCAGACGACAGCGGCAACGCGTGCGTGGTCACTGTGCTTGCCGGAGATTTTCTTGCCAGGATCGCTGGACGCGTTGTCGACGCCTCGATCGAGGGAATCGTGGCCGAAAACCATTTAGTCGACGGACACGTCCTGCACCCTGGCGACGTCCTTGACGTGTGCATCGACAACGACGTCGACGACATCACTGGTGCATCGCTGGTGGCGGCGGACGCAGCCGTCGTCCGTCGCCAGCAGACCAAGCTCAATGAACTCTTTGCGCCGTATCGATTCGTCGATCTCGTCATCGACGGTGACTCCGGGCCGCTCACCCGCCAGTTGCTGTGTGCTGCCCGCCTGGGGTTGGGGCTCCCGGCGAGCGGGGCGCACATGGCAGACAGTTCAGCGGAAGCAGAAACCCTCTTCGCTGCCAGCTCGGTCTCGCTCCCCGATGGTGTCGACACCTCGGCCGAGAAGTGGATCCTGATCGACAAGACCTGTCAGGTCATGTTCACCGGCGAAGGCGACCAACTCGTCAACATCTATCCGACCTCAACCGGAGAGTCGGGCCATGCAACGACGAACGTGAGCTCCGTCAAGGCATTTCGATTCAACCCGGCGCTTGAGACCGAGGGATGGCACGACAGCACGAGCTTCCCCGTCGCTGCGGACAATCCGTTGAACGGCAACATGTATAAGCCGATCTACTTCAACGACGGCGAAGCAATCCACGGCGCAAGCTATGTCCCGCCCACGCCGCGCAGCAAGGGGTGTGCTCGGACCTTCCCGCTGCATCAGGACGAGCTGATCTCGTGGCTCGGATTGGCCGATGTCACCGAGGCGATTTGGCAGACGGCAACGATCGGATTACGCGTCACGGTGCAGGGCGAGTACCTAGATATCGATCGATGACCCTCGGTTCCCAACCGGGCTCTCGACAGTGGCATCGTGGAACATGGCCGACTTCGACGATGTGCTGGACAAAACGCTGGGTGGCATCGATTTCGACCCGCGCGAGCTGAAGGCGAAATACCTCCAAGAGCGCGACAAGCGGGTTCGTACCGACGCCAACGCTCAGTACATCGAGGTCACTGGCGACTTCTCAAACTTCGTCGACGACCCCTACGCACAAGCAGTCGAGCGCGAGCCGGTCACTGACCACGTCGACGTCGTGATCGTTGGCGGCGGATTTGGTGGTCTGCTGATGGGCGGCCGCCTCCGCGAGGCCGGTTTCCACGACATCCGTGTCATTGAGAAGGGCGGCGACTTCGGCGGCACCTGGTATTGGAACCGGTACCCGGGAGCAATGTGCGATGTGGAGTCGTATTGCTATCTGCCAATGCTCGAAGAGCTCGACTACGTCCCGAAGCACAAGTACTCGTTTGCCCCCGAAATCATGGAACACTCGAAGAACATCGCGACGCACTACCGGCTTTATGACAACGCCCTGCTGTCGACCGGTGTCACACACACCGAGTGGAACGACGACACCGGACGCTGGACCATTACGACCGACCGCGGCGACGAGATGACAGCGCGTGTGATCGTCATGGCCAACGGTCCGCTGAGCCGTCCAAAGCTGCCAGGTATCGACGGCATCAACGACTTTGGCGGACACACGTTTCACACCAGTCGCTGGGACTACGAGTACACCGGCGGCAGCAATGAGGGTGGCCTCGACGGGTTGGCCGACAAGCGCGTCGGGATCATTGGCACGGGCGCCACTGCGGTGCAATGTGTGCCGCACCTTGGGGCGGCGGCGAAGGAGTTGTACGTGTTTCAGCGGACTCCTTCGTCGGTCGACGTGCGCAATAACCGCGAGACGCCGCCCGACTTTCTCGAAGGTCAAGAGACCGGCTGGCAGTACCGCCGGATGGACAACTTCAACAAGCTTGTCACCGGCGCCGATCAAGATGAAGATCTCGTCAACGACGGCTGGACCGACATCTTCCGCAAGCTCACCGGCATCGCTGCTAAGACCGCGTCGAAGGAACTCGGTCGACGGTTGACCCGCCACGAACGGGCCGAACTGATGGAGATGGCCGACTACCGCAAAATGGAATCCGTGCGGCGCCGTGCCCAGGAGATCGTCGATGATCCTGACGTCGCCGAGTCACTGAAGCCGTACTACCGACAGTTCTGCAAGCGGCCCTGCTTTCACGACGAG
>CALAHA010000281.1 GCA_937891565.1 uncultured Ilumatobacter sp.
CTCACCGGCATGCTCACCGGCATGCTCACCGGGCGCTGGCTGCATGCCTCACAGGCGCTCTCGGCGGCCTCACAGCACCAGCTCAGCGTGTGTTTAGAGGCTTCCAAGAAATGCATGGTTCCGGTTGCTGTGCCAGGCCGCCCACTGTTGGTACGTGAACCCAACTATCAAGTCGCCGGCCGTCCCGTCGCTCGAGATTCACGGCCCAGACGGCCACCGTTTGTCGATCGAGCCGCGCACGGCTGGAGACACTGTTGCTGACCTCACCAAGGCACTAGGGTTCGCCGCGACACGGCGGCTACTGATCGACGGGCGCGTCAGGCCACCGTCTGAACGACTGGTCGAATCTGGGCTGCGAAGCGGATCATCGGTGGCGGTCGCAAGCGGGGCAGCCGAGCTCGTCAACGAGACAGGATCTGCGCGAGATGTGCTCGTTGTGCGCATCACCGCAGGACCGGATTGTCGTTTGGCCGGAGCGTTCGAAACCGGCCGATGGACCATCGGGCGGTCGCCAGCTGCCCATCTTCGCGTGGATGACCCGACTGTCGAACTGCACCACGTCATGATCGATGCGGACATCGACACCGTTCGGGTGACGCAGCTCGCAGGACAGGTGCCGGTGCGGCTCGACAATGTCGCGATTTTGGTGTCGGCTACCGTGTCGCTCCCAACTCGAATCGTGATGGGCAATACCGAGTTGACAATCGAGCGGCCGACAAGCGTTGATCAACTTGTCGAGGATGGCGTGGAGCCTCGCGATTCGGGAGCATTGGCGGACCGGCAGGCCGACCCGTGGCGTCGCGAGGTCAGGCGGGGCCCGTGCCCGGTGCCAGCGCGGGCGGTCTCGCCAATCATCCTCCCCGTGAACTCGGCACGAATTCCGATTCCCTCAGCGCTCGGGCTCGTCGGGGCGGCTATCGCGGTGATGGGCGCGGCGGCACTCGCCGTCATTCTCGGTCAGATGATGTTTGCCCTCTTTGCGCTCATCGGCGCATTCGCATCATTCGGCACCTGGTGTGTGGGCGCCGGAGACGCGTGGCGCAAAAACCGGCGAAGGCGGGTCGAAGCGGTTGCCGATCGAGCCCGCTTTTATCAGGAACTGGATTGCCAGCAGGCAGCGGCTCGTCGGCATCATTTCGCATTGCATTCAGACGTGCTCGCCGCGTTGCCCGTGGCAGACGCTCTCGCCGGGGATCGCAGCATCGTGTGGGCGCGGCGACTCTTCACACAGGGCGGTGATCCGATCGACCTGTTGCGCTGCGTGCTGGGCCGCGGCGAGCAACGCTGGTCAGTTCCCTGCGACGGGAACGCCGATGCCGACAGCCAGGCCGCGTTGCAAACGGCTGGCCTACTCAGCGATGTTGGCGTCCCACTTCTGATCGAGCCAGGACGCGCCGTTGCCGTCCACGGCAGCTCGGCGCTCGTCGCGGCGCTGCTCCGTTCCATCATCATCCAACTGGCAATTTCGGTCGGGCCCGCTGACTGGCAACTCGTCATTGTCACCGTCAACACCGATTGCTGGAAGTGGGCTGAATGGCTGCCGCAGGTGCGTGATGCCGTCAACCATCCAATGGTCGCCAATGCCTGCGATTCGGCGGCACTGCACGTGCTTCTCGATTCGGTCGCTGTCGATGCGCTACGACCGACGCTGCTGATCGTCGACGACCCCAGTCTGCTTGCGGTGCGGACCGGCCCGCTGCGTCGTTTTCTCGACACAGCGCACCCCGCAGTACTGGTCGCTGTCGAACCGGAGCAATCAACGCCCGCAGTCTGTGATCGCACGATCATCCTCGACCCAAGCGGGCGACTCAGCATCGATGACGCGGCCACACCTCGCGCGTCGCGCGACGTCCTCATGGCCGGGGTCACCGAAGCAACTGCACATGCTGTAGCGCGCCGCCTTGCGGGCCTCTCAGACCCGGAACGGGCAGGCGACCACGCGGGTCGGTTGCCAACAGCCGTTTCGCTCGCCGACGTCGACCCGCTTCTGGTCGGGGCGCCACCCGATAGGGCCGCTCGTCGACTTGTTGAACGATGGCGGTCGGCTGGTCCGGACCCGGCTCCATCGACGCCGCTGGGACATTCCGTCGATGGTTTGGTTGAGGTGGACCTGGTGCGCGACGGGCCGCATGCGCTCATTGCCGGCACGACTGGTTCGGGCAAGAGCGAGCTGTTGCGCAGCTTGGTCATTGGGCTCGCCGCCCAACTCAGCCCAGACCACGTGACGTTTGTACTGGTCGATTACAAGGGCGGGTCGACATTCGACGCGTGCGCCGACCTCCCGCACACGGTTGGCCTTGTCACCGATCTCGACGATGGCCTTGCGGAACGTGCGCTCATCAGCCTCGATGCGGAATTGCACCGTCGGGAACGCCTCCTGCGATCCGTTGGTGCAAGCGACCTCTGCGACTATCGGCTCCGCGCCGAGGCGCCGACCTTGCCACGCTTGGTGGTCGTGATCGACGAGTTCGCTGCACTGGCGAAGGAGCTTCCTGACTTTCTGTCGGCCCTCGTCGGCATAGCGCAACGCGGCCGCAGCCTGGGGGTGCATCTGATTCTCGCGACACAGCGTCCGGCGGGAGTCGTGACCGACGAGATTCGAGCCAACACCAACTTGCGAATTGCGCTTCGCCTCAATGACATTGCCGACGCTCACGATGTCGTCAACGACGCATGCCCCACTCAATTCTCTCGAACTGTCCCGGGCCGATCAGCGCTCCGTCTGGGGCCTGACGAGCTCATCGTGTTTCAGGCGGCGCGGTGCACCGGGTTGGTGGCCGCCGGCGAACAAGGCCTCGTTGTCAGGTATCTGACCAGCGCCAGCACCGGCACCGCCGACGAGTCGACGGGCAAATCCGAACTCGAACTCGCAGTGGCCACGATTCGCGATGCCGCACGACTTGCCCGGATCGAGCCGCCGCACCAACCGTGGATCGACGTGTTGCCTGCCAACCTCCCGCCGAGCGCCGTCAATGAGACGGTCGGCGCGATCCCTCACGATGCCGTTGGCCTCATCGACGTCCCGATCGAGCAGGGTCGGAGGCCGTTGCGTTGGGAGCGCGAGCGCGGTCACCTTGCCCTGATCGGTGCGGTTGGATCCGGGACGACGTCGACACTCATCTCTGTGATTGCGGCGCGCTGTCGCATTGCGTCTCCGGCGATCGAGCACTGGTACGTGATCGATGCTCGTGGCGACTCCGCGCTCGATGGCGTTGTAGGACTCGGTCACTGCGGTGCCGTCGTACGAGTGGCTGAGAGCGAGCGTCTGCACCGGCTGCTTGCTCGACTCGATGTGTCGATTGATCAGACAGCGGCCGACGGGGGGCAGGCGGCGACGATCTCACTAGCGATAGACGGGCTCACCTCGTTGCGGCTCGCCTTGTCGTCCATCGAGATGGCCCCGACGCTCGCACTACTCGAACGGATTCTGGCCGACGGCCCGGCGGTTGGCCTCGCGTGCTGCTGGACCGACGACGGGGGTACATCGTCAGGTCGAGCGACCGCAGCAGACACGTGGGTGTTCCATGTCGATGACCCGGGTGT
>CALAHA010000282.1 GCA_937891565.1 uncultured Ilumatobacter sp.
CGCGAGCTCGAGTTGATGGAGAAGGCCGAACACATCGAGTCGGCTCCGGTCTGAACGACCGCGGTTGCGTGGCGCTGCCGATCAGCGTTTCCGCAGCCACCGGCTGAACACGAAGGTCTGATCGTCGATCACCATTTGTGCGAGCTCGTAGCGGGCCGTGTGATTTGCTGCACCCGTCGTCACGCGTGGGCCGCTTCCGCCAACACACAGCGGCGACGTAGTGAGGTTGATCTCATCGATCAGATCGGCGTCGAGCAGCGCCCCGTTCAACAGCGCTCCGCCCTCGGCTTGCACGAATGAGGGAGATGGATGCATCTCACTCAGCCGTCCAACGACAGCCAAGAGGTCGACGTTGTCGCCACCTGCCCTGATGACGTCGACCCCGTCGGCGATCTTGGCGTGATCTGTCGTGATAATGAACCCGGCGCCGCCGGTGAAGAGGGGGAGGGAGGTGTCGACGTTGCCGCTGGCGGTGACGACGCCGACGCGCTGTCCCGGTGTCTTGGGTGGCCCATAGCCCTCACCTCTGACGGTGCCAGCGCCGACGAGGATGACGTCCGCGATTGAGCGGAGCCCGTGGAGGACGGCCATGTCGTTGGTGCTCGACAGTTCGGAGCTCTTGCCGCCGACCACAGTCGACCCGTCGATCGAGCTGACCATGCACAGTCCGACCCACGGGGCGCTGCTGCGTTGGTCAAGAGCCTGGGCGTAACTGTCGGCGATCGTCGTTGCCGCGCTGTCCGGAAAGACACGTCTGATCATGTTCGGATCATGCCAGGTCGAGGAGTCGAACCCCGCCCATCCGGATGGGTTCTGCGAGTATTTGCCATGTCTTTCCTTGAGCGCACACCAGAAACTGACGCCGCTTCACCAACGCGCACGGTCAGCCGGACCTGCCCACTCTGTGAAGCCACCTGTGGTTTGGAAATCACGCTCAAGTCGGATGGCAAGGGCGGAGAAGAGGTCCAGCGCATCCGCGGTGACATGGACGACGTGTTCTCCCGAGGGTTCATCTGCCCGAAAGGCTCGACGCTCAAGCAGCTGCACGAGGATCCGGATCGGCTGCGGACGCCGATGATTCGACGCAACGGCGAGCACGTTGAAGCGACATGGGCACAAGCGTGGGATGCCGTTGAGACAGGTCTGCACGGTGTCATCGAGCGCAACAGTCGCTCGTCGCTCGGCGTGTACGTCGGCAATGCCGGTGCGCACTCGTTGTCGTCGATGATGTTCACCCGTTCGTTGTTGACCGGGCTCGGTACACGCAATCGGTTCAGCGCCTCGACGGTCGACCAGATGCCGCGTCACGTTGCTGCGGGCCATGTGTTCGGCACGGGCGTGTCCGTTCCCGTTCCCGACCTTGACCGGACAGATCACCTGATGATTCTCGGTGGTAACCCGTACGCATCGAACGGCAGCATGTGTACGGCCCCCGACTTCCCTGGGCGCATCGAGGCGATTCGTGAACGTGGGGGTCGAGTTGTGGTCGTTGATCCGCGCCGGTCGCGAACTGCCGAGGAGGCCGACGAGTGGGTGTCGATCCGACCAGGCTCCGATGCGCTGCTCCTGGCGGCCATGGCCAACGTGCTGGTCACCGACGGACTTGCCGATCCTGGTAACCACGTCATGGAGCACCTCAACGGCCTCGTCGAGTTCAGTGCAGCGATCCAACCGTTCACGCCTGAGTCGGTAGCGAAGGCAACCGGCATCGAGGCTGCCACCATTCGACGGTTGACTCATGAGCTTGCAGCCGCGCCGACGTCGACTGTCTACGGCCGGATCGGAACGAGCACCACCGAGTTCGGTTCGACTGCCACCTGGCTGATCGATGTGTTGAACATCCTGACCGGCAACCTCGACCGACCCGGCGGCGCGATGTTCGCACTGCCGGTTGCGGGCGGAGCGACCACGCGTGGCAAGCCGGGATCCGGCCGCGGCTTCACTGTCGGGCGCGGGACCTCTCGGGTGAGTGGCCACCCCGAAGTGATGGGGGAGTACCCTGTTGCGGCACTTGCCGAGGAGATCACGACGCCAGGTGATGGCCAGATCAAGGCCATGATCACTCTGGGCGGCAACCCCCTTCGATCGAACCCGAACACGGCGCTGCTCGAAGATGCATTTTCTCAGCTCGACTTTATGGTGAGCATTGATTTGTATCTCAACGAGACGACGAAGCACGCCGACGTGATCCTGCCGGTCCCGTCGCAACTGCAGCGCAGCCACTACGACCTGTTGCTCCTGCAGTTCGCTGTTCGGAACGTGGCCAACTACAGCCCGGCGGTGCTGCCCCTCGACGGTGATCAGCCCGATGAGTGGGAAGTGATCTCGAAGCTCACTTCCATCGCTCAGGGGCAGGGCGTTGACGCTGACCCAGCAGTCGTCGACGAGCAGTCGATCGAGCATCTTGTTCGATCGGCAGTGAAGGACGTACACGGCGCCGTGTTCGGGCGTGACGTCGACGAGTTACTCGCCGAGCTGAATGCCTCCGGGCGGAGCGGCCCTGATCGGATGCTTGACTTCATGTTGCGGACCGGCCCGTATGGCGACGCCTTCGGAGACAATCCAGATGGCACGTCGCTGGACGACCTTCTTGAGCGGCCACACGGTCGGGATTTCGGTGCGCTCGAACCGCGTCTGCCCGAAATTTTGCGGACGCCGAGCGGCAAGATCGAACTCGCCGCCGAGGTGTTTATTGCTGATCTTGATCGTCTTGCTGCAGCGCAGATCGACCTCGAGCAACGCGGCATGGTGCTTGTTGGCCGTCGGGATCTTCGCAGCAACAACTCGTGGATGCACAACATCAAGGTGTTGGTGAAGGGTCGGGCACGTTGCACTCTGCAGGTGCATCCAGACGATGCTGACACGCTGGGGTTGACTGATGGCGGGGCGGCTCAGATCACCTCCCGTGTGGGTCAGGTGACGGCGCCTGTCGAGGTGACTGACAGCGTCCGGCCGGGTGTCGTCAGCCTGCCCCACGGTTGGGGACATGGCGATCCTGGAACCAAGATGCGGGTGGCCGCCGAGCACGCCGGTGTGAACTCGAACCTGCTCACGGATCACGAGGCATTTGACCCGCTGTCGGGCACTTCAGTGCTGAATGGCATTCCGGTGGAGGTCGCGCCAGCGATGTGAACGCCGTGAACCACTGGCTGTGGGCAAACCCTGCTTATTCACATTCTGTCCACATGGATGTCAACAACTCAACGGTGAAATTGCAGAGAAATTCACAGGGTTGTCCCCTTCCAATCCCCAGGGGGTTTTCCCTACAGTGTTCGTTAGTGCCGACCGCGGCGCAACACATGGAGAGTCAGCGAACACCGACTCTGTCGGCTTGCTTGGGGACATGCCCTGTACCTGTGATGTTGCGCCGTGGCCGGAACCTCCATCGACGACGCTGCCACCAACCGCACGGGTCATTCCAGCGGTTGATCACGCGATTCTTGCGTTCCCATCCGAGTGGCGACAGCGTGCTGGTGTTGAGGACGAAGCCTCGACCAGTCGGGAATGGTCTCAGGCGTCTCGTCGGTCGTGACCCCTTCGCGACCGTGTTCGAAGCGCATTCCAACAGTCTGACCTTGCGACGCGCTGTTCGAAGCGCCGGCCCCGGGGAGTATGCAGGGCTGCGATCTCGAATCGAACATGTGTGCGGACATCGGCGCCGGTCGCTACAGTCCGAGGGATGGCAATTGCATGTGCGTACTGCAAAGGTGAACATGATTCGCCCGTCCAGGTACGCCAGTGCTGGGCCGACAACGGCGAGCAAGAGGTGCCCGTTGCCGACGAAATCCCATACGCCGATCCTGGCAATGGTGCGAGCTTTCAACCGTCAGATGATGCGCCGCCGCCAACAACAACAACACCAGCACCAGGGGCAGCAGCGGGGCGCCAGGCGTCGAGTATCCCCGTTGTTGTTGGCTTCGAACGTGGTGTTGCCGCAGCTGGCGCGGGCCCAGCCGAGCTCGGGCGCAATTGTCTCGTCGCAGCCTCGACAAGTGTCCCGGCGCCCTGGGCCAATGCCGAGCGGGTCGTCGTCGATGCCGCCGCTGTAGCTGAACCGACCGGGCTACTCACCACGCTGCGAGCCGCCGCCGACCTGCGGCAGCGCCTGGTCATCGAACTCGCTGTCGATTTCGACCGTGAGCCGATGTTGAAGACCGATGCACAGCCCTTCGAGGTGGGTGCTGACTTCGTGTTCGAGCTCGAAGCACTCCACCACGCCGTCTGGTCGAATGCTGTCGACATTCGTGAGGATCGATTTGCCTGGGTTGCACTCGACCGTGCAATCGCTGCTGGCGCAACCGCTGCGGCGAGCGACCAACTGGGCGACATCGTCGGACCTGACGGAACTCAGCTGTGGCTCGACGGCGGGCCAATCCGCCACACCGATCCGGTCGATGGTGTTGCCGTCGTCCACAATGCTGCCGTCGAGCACCGTTCGTTCGCTCCGCCCGGGAACAACGTCTCCGACGCCGACCTTGCGCCCGACCAGCTCGCTGCTGTCACCCACAGCGGTGGGGCGGCGCGCATCATTGCGCCGGCGGGCTCTGGCAAAACTCGTGTGCTGACGGAGCGAGCTCGACACCTGCTCCGCACCTGGAATCTTCCGGCATCCGCCGTGATCCTCGTCGCCTTCAATAAGCGTGCCCAGGAGGAGATGGTCGAGCGAACCCCCGATTTACCCGGTCTGCAGGTTCGAACCCTCAACGCCATGGCCTTGGCGATTGTCAACGGCACCGCACCGTTTGCCCCGCAGCCGACACGGTGGAACACGATCAACGAAGTTGATGTTCGTCGGATCATCGGCGACCTCGTGTCGTTTCCGCGTCGCCGCAACAGCGACCCCGTTGCCCCCTGGATCGAGGCGCTCAGCCTGGTCCGTCTCGGTCTGGTGGCTCCCGCCGAGGCTGAAGCTCGCTACGACGGTGACGTCGAAGGGCTGGCTGCAGCGTGGCCGGCCTATCGCGCGGCGTTAGAACGCAAGCGTGCCGTCGACTTCGACGACCAGATCCATCGAGCGCTCCTGGTGTTGCTGTCGCAGCCCGAAGCTCGTCGGGTTGCTCAGCGGGCATGTCGGATGATGCTGGTCGACGAGTTCCAGGACCTCACACCAGCTCACTTGTTGCTGATTCGTCTGCTGGCCTCGCCGGGTGGAGCGGTCTTCGGCGTCGGCGACGACGATCAAACGATCTACGGCTACAACGGCGCCGATCCAGCATGGCTGATCGATTTCGCCCAGCTATTTCCTGGCGCAGGCAGCCACCCGCTCGAAGTGAACTATCGCTGCCCGGCCGGGATTGTCGACGTTGTTGACCGACTGCTGCGTCACAACGATCGGCGCGTCGCGAAGACAATTCGGGCGCACTCGACCGACACCTCGGGGTGGACGGTCGACACCGCGGTCGACCCGATTGGTGCCAGCCGCGATGCCGTCGAAGCTGCGCTTCGAGGCGGTTCCACTGCGGCCGATATCGCTGTACTCACCCGGGTCAACGCACTCCTCGCACCGGTTCAGGTCGCTTTGGCTGTGCAGGGCATCCCCATCTCGGGCGGGGTCGGCCTTGAGTTCGCCGAGCGCACATCGGTCAGGGCTGTGCTCTCGTGGTTGCGCCTCGCAACTCATGACCATTTCTCGCCTGACGACATCCGTGAGGCACTCCGTCGGCCATCGCGTTCCTTCCATCCGCGCGTCAACGACTGGGTGTGCGAGCAGGGGAGCATCGTCGATCTGCATCGCCTCGCCGGTCGTTTGAACAACGAGCGAGACCAGGAACGCGTCACCGATTTCGCAGCCGACATCCAGAAGTTGCAGAAGTTGGTGAGCAACGGTGCACCGACGTCAGATCTGGTGTTCGCGTTGATCGACGAAATCGGTCTGGCGGGGGCGGTCGGCACGCTTGACGCCCAACGTCGCGGGATGAACCGCGCCGCACAGGGCGACGACCTCACGGCAGTCCAACACCTTGCGGCGCAGCATGACGACGTGGCATCGTTCGAGGGGTGGATGCGCAATCACCTCGCCGTGCGCCGTGACCCCGGCGGCGTCATGTTGTCGACGGTGCATCGCGTGAAAGGCCAAGAGTGGCCGCACGTGGTGGTCCATCTGGCTGACGCCGAGCAATATCCACATCGTCTCGCGGAAGACGTCGAAGAAGAGCGTCGTCTTTTCCATGTGGCGATCACCAGGGCGAGTTCGCACGCCACGATTGTCACCGGCCCATCACCGAGCCCGTTTGTCAGCGAGCTGACAAACGAGCCAGCTGAGCCGACTGAGCGACGAGTCATCTCATCGCATCGCCCCGAGCCGATCAAGAAGTTATCCAACTCGGCGGCCAGCAAAACTGACCCGACCGCTGACCTCAACCCCGCAGCGCAAGACCGGTTCGCCGCGTTGAAAGAACTTCGCAACAACCTTCGCGATGGCAAGCCGGCCTACGTCGTCTTTGACAACAAGACACTCGTCTCGATTGCGCGGATGGCACCCAAGACCCGCGCTGAATTGGGAAAGATCTCGGGCGTGGGGCCAGCCAAGCTCGATCGGTACGGCGATGCCGTGACCGAGTTGATGCAATCACTCGACGGCTGAGCACCGGCGTGACCGAAGCAACCTCGGCCGACCGAAAGCGATTGCGACATCAAGATACGGTGAATGCATGACAATTCGTCCGCTGATGCCGCTGGCAGAGCGCCCGACGTGGCGTGGGTGGATGCATGCGTGCGCATTTGCCGTCTCGATCCCTGCGGGCGTGCTGTTAATCATTTCGGCTGATCGCGCAGCGGAGCGCACCTCGGCGTCCATCTATGCGGCAACATTGTTCCTGGTGTTCGGAACGTCGGCGGCGTATCACCTGCTCGCTCAGACTGATCGTGTCCGGCAGATTATGCAGCGGCTTGATCACACGATGATCTACTTACTGATCGCGGGCACCTATGTGCCGGTGTGCTTGGTCGCACTCCCGCGGTCGTGGGGAATCCCGATGCTGTCCGTCGTTGGCGTCTTTGCGCTCATTGGCATGACAATCAAACTTGGCGGGTTCCAGCGCGTTCAGTGGGTTGGCTACGCCCTCTACCCAATCATGGGCTGGGCGCTGGCCGTGGCCTATCCGGTCCTCGCTGACAACCTGTCTGGCATGCAGCTCGGGTTGATCGTTGCGGGCGGCCTCGCCTACACGATCGGCTTCCCTGTGCTTCTCGTCAAACGGCCCAACCCTTGGCCGGCGGTGTTTGGCTACCACGAGGTGTGGCACTCATTCACGGTGATCGCTGCCGCGCTGCACTTCGCTGCGGTCAGTTCTGTTCTCGCCTAAATCGACCCGTGTTGTTCGAGCGCATCGTCATTGTCGACTGGAGTGCAAGTAGCTCACCGACCACAGGTGCCGACTCCGTGTGGATTGCGGTTGCTGACGCTGATCGCATCGAGCTTTCCAACCCGCCCACGCGGCGCGTTGCGCTGGCCGAGATTGCCGCCGCAGTTGACTCGGTCGGCCCGACTCTGATCGGTGTTGACTTCTCGCTCGGGTTTCCTCGCGGTACCGCTGCAGCGTTGGGCCTTGTGGGGCGACCTTGGCGGGCAATGTGGGAGCTGCTTGGTTCCGAAATCACTGATGACGATCGCAACAGGAACAACAGGTTCGCCGTGGCATCGGGCCTCAACGCCGACATGGCCGACATGGCTGCACTGACCGAGATAGGTGCCGGTCCGTTCTGGGGGTGTCCGCCTGCACAGCGCACCGAGTACCTGACGTCGACCAAACCGGCCCGGGCAGCTGCCTGGCCACCGGAATGGCGCCACGTCGAAGTCCGCCTGAAGGACGAGGGGCTGCGACCGTTTTCTGGGTGGCAGTTACTCGGTGCCGGAGCTGTTGGCAGCCAGAGCCTGGTCGGCATAGCGGCACTCGAGCGGTTGCGTTGGGACCTCGGCGAGCGACTGTGTGTCTGGCCGTTCGACACCGGATTGGCCGCACCAACGGATGCTGACGTCGTGGTCGCAGAGGTCTGGCCATCGCGGTGGCCGGTCGCCGTTCCATTCGACATGGTCAAGGATGCCGCGCAGGTGCAGGTGACTGCACAACGGCTGGTCGACATGAATACAGAGGGCACCTTGGGTACGTTCTTTGCGCCGTTGGTTGAATTGAGTCAGCTCGACGACGTCCTCGGCGAAGAGGGCTGGGTGCTCGGAGTCACCTGATGGCACGCATTAATTTCGACAACGGTGAGTTCATCGGGGTCATCGGGGTCATCGGGCCATTCGGAAGCGGTAAGACGACGCTGCTGAGATCAACCTGCGCTGTGACGAGTTTGCGGTCTTCGACGGTGTGTCGGGTCGATCGATTTGTTGGGTTGGCTGACTCGGTCAGTCGTTCCGAAGGAGACGGCGGGCAGCGATTGCGCGCTGGAGAACTCCAATCGCCACTCCTCCAGCCATCACCGCGAAGGTGACATCAGCGTGTTGGGGGAGGGTCAGTGCGATGCTGAACAGGACAAGGGTCTCGGTTCCTTCGATCAGCCCGATCGGCATCGTGACGCTCGTCTGCTCGCCGCCTGCTCGTTCGCCGCGCTTCTCGAGTAGGGCGCTCAGCATCAGCCACGACACCGAGTTGACGTAGAACGATCCGAGCAGCACGGCAATGACCTGCCACGTTCCAGGTTGGTCGACACCGAATGCGATCCCCAGTGGCACAGCGGCATACCCGATTGTGTCGAACAGCAGGTCGACATAGCCACCGAAGTCGCTCGCGGAGCCGTTGGCTCGTGCGATCGAACCGTCGAGGCCGTCGAGCACTCGTCCGGCCAGCCACAAGATGACCGACAGGATGACAGCGCCCCGCCACGCAGCGACACCAGCGCCAACACAGCAGGCGAGGCTGACGAACGACACTGCGGCTGCCGACAGAGAACTGGGGCAGCGTGCGGCGACAGGCGCGAGCAGGCGCTCTTTGGTGGAGCGAAGTCGAAGATCAAGCATCGAGGCTCTAGTGAACCGATGATCTGGCGGTCTGCGCTGCGGACGTGCGATCAGCTTCGCAACGGGCGAGACCGGGCGAGACCGCGCTAGACCGTCCAGGTTCCGTTCGATCGCAGCAGCGACTGCAAGTCGGCGGGGCCTTCGGCTTCGCTGGCAGCAATGACCTGGTCGTTGACCGCTGATGCGTATTCGGTGCGTTGGACATCGCGGAAGATCCCGAACGGTGTCGGTGATGCATCGTCGGAGTTCAACCGGGCAAGCGCGAACGCAAGCGACGAGTCGTGCCGTGTCGCATCGTGGACGAGGACGTCCTCGGCAGCAACGTCGGCAAGTTCGACCAGGCGAAGTTGCCCGTCGTTGCCCATCGTCACGCCGCGCTGGCCGTTGGTCCCGAACGTGATCGGTTCTCCGTGGACGAGGTTGATCATCATTTCGTCACGCGCGCTCTTCTTCGTGATCTCGTCGAACTGCCCGTCGTTAAAGACGTTGCAGTTCTGATAGATCTCGACGAACGATGCGCCCTTGTGGGCATGTGCTGCACGGAAGGTGTCCATCATGTGCTTGCGGTCGAGATCGTGCGTGCGAGCAACGAAACTCGCCTCGGCACCGAGCGCCACCGACAGCGGGTTGAACGGAGCGTCGACCGAACCCATTGGCGTCGACTTGGCGACCTTGCCAATTTCTGATGTTGGCGAGTACTGGCCCTTGGTGAGCCCGTAGATGCGGTTGTTGAACAGCAAAATGTTCAAGT
>CALAHA010000283.1 GCA_937891565.1 uncultured Ilumatobacter sp.
TCGAAGAAGCGCTCGGCTACGGGGTCATCAAGATGAACATCGACACCGACCTGCAATGGGCCTTCTGGGACGGTATCCGTGGCTACGACGCCGAGAAGCACGATTATCTGCAGGGCCAGCTCGGCAACCCCGACGGTGCCGACGCTCCCAACAAGAAGCACTACGACCCACGCGTCTGGCTCCGTGCTGGCGAAGTCAGCTTCATCGAGCGCCTAGAGCAAAGCTTCCGCGAGCTCAACAACGTCGACACGCTCGCATAGTTGCGTATGGGGTCAGGCCCCTTTCGCAACTCTGTGTCGGATTTGCTGAACTGAGTGCTCGCACAGATCGTTCAACTTCCATGAGGTCCCTCTGTGTCATTCCTGTTGTCGTGCTGTCGTGAATCTCTGTCGCTGACAGTGTTCGCCGCCGCCGATCTCGACGCGGCGGCCCTCCAGGCGCCACGATGGAGTCGTGAGAATGCTTGCAGCTGAGGCTGGACAAATTCCTGTGATGAGCTTGGAACGGCTGCGGGGGAGTGACGGCGACCGGCGCAGCCTCGCCGACGAGCTGACGGCGGTGTACCACGACATCGGGTTTGCGGTTTTGGTTGACCACGGTCTGCCCGAGGGGCTGCTCGACGCAGTCTTCGACATGATGGGCACGTTCTTCGCGCTGCCGGACGAGCAAAAGCGGTTGATCGACAAGTCGACATCGCCGTACTTCCGAGGGTGGGAATCTGTCGGAACGGAGCTCACGAATAACCGGCCCGATATCCGTGAACAGATCGATGTGTGGAGTGAACACCCGCCCAGCGATCAGGCTGACGGGCCGGACTACCTGAAGCTGCTCGGACCGAACCAATGGATGCCTGACGACATACTGCCGGGGCAGCAAAAACTCGCTCTCGACTGGTTCGAACAACTCGGAATGCTCGCTGATGAAGTGCTCAGCCTGTTCGCTGTTGGGCTCGGTCTGGCGCCCGACCATTTCGCTCCAGCGTTTGGCGACGACGCGATGTCCTTGACCAAGTTCATCAACTACCCAGCCACCCCCGATGGTGCAGCCGGCGTGAACGCCCACAACGACACGGGCTTCGTCACGTTGCTCGCTACCGGCGAGACACCCGGCCTGCAGGTCCTTGACCCAACCGGCGCCTGGATCGACGTGCCGGTCGTACCGAACTCGTTCGTGTTGAACATCGGCGAGATGTTGCAGGCGATGACCGGGAACTATCTCATGGCCACAGCGCACCGCGTCATCGCCAGCGAGCCGCGAATGTCGGCCGCGTACTTCCATGGCCCGTCGCTCGGCACGCCCCTCGATCCCATTGGGCTTGATCAGCGATTCGTTGATGCGGTCGCCGCGAGCGAGCGTCACCGGTCGGCAGGATTCATGGCCACCAAGGAGCAAACCGATGCGGGCATCGGTGACATCGGGAGTCCGACGCACACAGACACTTACGGCGACCAGCTCTGGAACTACTTCTCGCGTAGCTATCCGGCGATGATGAAACGGCACCACGGCAGATAGTTGCGAAAGGGGCCTGACCCCATGCGCAATTATTGGCTCAGTGAGCGGAGGAACGTCTCGACTTCTTCGCGGTGACGCGTGCGCTTCATGGGCGGCAATGCCTTGACAATGTCCCAGCGGTAGCGGGCCTTGCCGAGGCGCGGGTCCATCACCGCAACGACGCCCTTGTCGTCGGCGGTACGAATCAGACGACCACATGCCTGGGCGAGCATCATTGATGCCCGCGGGATGTCGATTTCGCTAAATGCGGCAGGGCCGAGCAGGTCTCGGCGGGCCGAGAGCAGCGGGTCGTCAGGCCGAGGGAACGGGATGCGGTCGATGACGACGAGCGACAGCGTGCGGCCGGGGACGTCGACACCCTGGAAGAGACCGGCCGTTGCGAACAGGCAGGTCTCTTCCGAGTCGGCAAACGCCTTGACCAGGGCAGGCTTGGGGAGGTCGCGTTGGGTGAGGATCGGAAAGCCCAACCGGGACTTCATCTCCTCGGCAGCCTCGTCCATTGCCCGGTAGCTCGTAAACAGCGCGAGCGTTCGGCCACCTGCAGCGTTGATCAGTGCTTCGAGTTCGTCGTTCGCTTTGGCCCTGAACCCGGCGTCGTTCGGGTTTGGCAGGTGGATTGCGTTGTAGAGGATCGAGTTGGCCTCGTAGTTGAACGGGCTGCCAACATCGGAGACTTCGACCTTCTTACCGCCGGATTCCATGCCGACTCGGTTCGCCAATGATGTCGGAATAGTTGCGCTGGTGAGAATCGCGGTGCGCTTGGTCCAGACGCCTTCAGTCAACGCCGGCCCAACATCAAGGGGCTGGATTTCGAGGCGGGGGGAGTCGCGGCTGCCAGAGACGAATGCGACATAGCCCGCTTTGCCCTCGATGGCGACGTCGAGATACTCGATCGTTCGGCTGACCATTGATTGGGCCCGGAGCTTGCGCTGCTTCGCGTCTTCGTTTGATGTGTCAATGGCGACCAGCGTGTTGTTGGCGTCGCCCAAGGTGAGGCGAGCATCCGTCAATACCTCTTGCAGATCGTCAGGCAGCGGCGTCGGCAGACGTTTGCCGAGTTCGGGCTCGAGGACATCACGCAGGCTCGGGCCAACGTCGGAAATTCCACCGGTGATCGACGGGTCGTCGATGATCTTGCGGACGACACCGGAGAGCGCAGTGAATCGGCCGGGTGATATTTCGACACCGACCGTGTTGCTCATGGTGTCTTCAAGCGTGTGTGCTTCGTCGAAGACGACGACGTCATGGTCGGGCAGCACAGCACCGTCGGATGCCACGTTGAGGCCGTAGAGGTACGTGTTCACCACGATCACGTCGGCGGCAGCAGCCTTGCGACGGGCCTGCTCGGCAAAACACGGATCACCGAGTGGACATTTGTCAGCACCGGGGCATTCGTCGCTGCCGACGCTGACCGAGCGCCATGCATTATCGCTCGGGGACCAGTCGAGTTCGGCTTGATCACCGGTCGGCGAATTCGCAGCCCAGGCAGCGATCTTCTGAATCTCGGCTTTCGTGACAACGGCCATTGATTCGAGTTCGAGCTGGCCTTCGCCCTCGGCGCTCACCTCGCGGAGTCGCTGCAGGCAGACATAGTTGCTGCGTCCCTTAAGGATCGCCCAGCTGAACTCGACGCCAAGGTGCTCGGCGAGGAACGGAAGATCCTTCTCGGCGAGCTGATCTTGCAGTGCTTTGGTCGCGGTTGCGACGACGACACGCTTGCCTCCGGTAATGGCAGGCACGAGGTAGGCAAGCGTCTTGCCCGTACCGGTACCGGCCTGCACGACGAGGTGTTTCCCGGTGGCGATTGACTGTTCGACGAGCCGCGCCATCTCGAACTGCCCTGGACGGTCTTCAGAATTCTCGAGAGCGGCTGTGACGGTGGCGAGCGCACCGAGTGCAGCTCCTGGCTCTGAGCCGGCAGGGGAGTCGCTCATCAAGGTCCGCACGATACCCCCTG
>CALAHA010000284.1 GCA_937891565.1 uncultured Ilumatobacter sp.
GGCGAGCGTGATCCATGCATCGGTCGGGCCCGGGAGGCCATCGCCGTCGCCCATCACCAAGTAGTGATCGCTGCGGAAGAACGCGCCGTAGCCGAGCTTTTCGGCACGATGCGCTACGGCGAGTAAGTCGTCGTAGGAGGCGCCCTGCTGGGGCTCGGTGAAGATACGGAGGTCGGCGATGTTGAGCGGTTCGGTCACAGGTGCAGACTACGCGGGCGCCCGGCCGACTCAGGCGCCGACGCCGGTGCGATCGACCGAGAATGCTGCCGATGTTGAGCCGCGCTGGCGGCTTTGGAACGACGGGTAGACCGTGTCGCCTCGCTCGTACAGCTCAGTCGAGTGGGTGCGTGCAGCGAGCACCGTTCCGTCGGCCAACTCGATCTCGTAGCGGACGTCGTGGCCGTAATACTCGACGGTGCGCACAGTCGCTGCCTCGGTGTCATCAGCCTGGTCCTGACGCAGGTTCACTTGCTCGGGCCGAACCAACACTTGTACGTCGTTGCTTGTGAGGTCGGTGCGCCGATCGTCGATCGTGACGACGCCGATGGGAGTGGCTGCGACCGTGACGTCGCGGTCAGCAGCGGCGTCGTGGTTGGCAATGACACCGTGGACGAAGTTGGCCTCGCCGACGAAACCAGCAACCCACGGCGTGGCGGGTGACCGGTAGAGCTCGTCGGGCGTCCCGAACTGTTCGATGATGCCGGCCCGCATCACGGCGACTTTGTCACCGAGGACAAACGCCTCATCTTGGTCGTGCGTGACAAACACGGTGGTGACGCCAACATCGCGCACGATGCGGGCAACTTCGGCGCGCACTTGCACGCGGAGCGAGCTGTCGAGTGCCGAGAACGGCTCGTCGAGGAGAAGCACCTTTGGTTGTGGAGCGAGCGAGCGAGCAAGAGCCACGCGTTGCTGCTGTCCGCCCGAAAGTGTGTTGGGCAGGCGGTCGCCGAAGCCCTGCAGATCGACGAGGTCGAGCAGCTGGTCGACGCGTGCTAAGACCTCGGACCGTGACAGCTCTTTACGCAAGGAGCGGAGGCCGAACACAATATTCTGGGTGACAGTCAGGTGGGGAAAAAGCGCGCCGTCTTGGAACACCATTCCAACGTTGCGTTTCTCTGGGTTGAGCCACTGCCGTTTACCCGAGCCGTGGCTGCTGACCGTCGTGCCGCCGATGGACACTGACCCGGCTGTGGGGCCCTCGAGCCCGGCGATCGCCCGGAGCAGGGACGTTTTACCGCATCCTGACGGGCCGAGGAGTGCCACGATCGATCCGGCCTCAATGTCGAGGTTGGCGTCAGTGACCGCGGCAACCGAGCCGCCACCACCCGTTGCATAGACGACCGAAATTCCGGTGAGTGAAACCGCCGCGCCGGCGAGCGTGTTTGGTGCGGTTGACATCGTTGTCAAGGCTAACGGGTCAGCCGCGAACGACTTCGCTGCGGCGCAGTACGAGGAACCAGGTCAGTGCTGCTGACACTGCGACCAGGACGAGCGAGGCGAGGCCGCTTGCGGCATAGAAACCTTCTTCATATGACGACCAGATCTCGGTGGTCAGCGTCGAGAAGCCGATGGGAGAGAGTAGGAGTGTCGCGGGAAGTTCCTTGAGCGTCGACAGCATCACAAGGCCGCCACCAGCAACCAGGCCCGGGCGCATCAGGGGAAAGTCAATGTGGAAGAAGCGCCGGATCGGGCTCGGTTCGAGCAGTCGACTGGACTCGCGCAGAGCATGGGGGACAGCGCGCGCAGCTGACTCGGTGCTTGCCAGCGCCTGGCTGCCGAAGTGGATGACGTAGGCGATGATGAGTAGTGCACTGGTTTGGTACAGCCCCTTGAGCACGGGGGTGTTCAAGGTGAGCACGGCAAGGGCGAGAGCGATGACAAGGCCCGGAATTGCGAAGCCCACGATGACCGAAACGGCAGCGATGTCGGAGCTGCGATGCGGACGGCGCGTCGTGGCAAGCGCAACAGGCATGACTACAGCGACCGCGAGCACTGCAGCGATGACCGCGACGGTTGCTGTGCTGATGGCCGGGTAGACCAGATCGTTGAGCGACACACGACCTTCGGCGATGCCGCGCTGGGCCCAAGTGGCAAGGCTCGTGATCGGGATGATGAGGCCGGCGAGCAAGACGAGCGAACATCCAGCCAGCGCCGGGGCCTGACGCCAGCCGAGACGACTACGCCGAACGACGGCTGTGGAGCGGTCGTCGGGCTGGCCGCTGCCGCGCTGGGATCGTTCGAGCGCGACCACGGCGAGGGCCAAGATCAGGACGACGGCGGCCGACGCGAACGACAACGCTCGATTTGATTGGCGAGTCGCGAAAATCACTCGCGTGAGGGTGTCGAAGCCGAGCAACTGGACGGCGCCGAACTCGCTCAGGGTGTACAAGAAGACCAGTAGGCCGCCACCGAAGACCGCCGGACGAAGTTGCGGCAGCGTCACCTTGAAGAAGGTGGCAGTCGACGACAGGCCGAGCAGACGGGCGCTCTCTTCGAGGCTGGAGCGAAGGGCGATCAGCCGGGCTGCGACCGGGAGGTACACGTAGGGGTAGGTGAACGCTGTCAGGACGAGCCACGCTGCCCCCAGGCCTCGAAATCGTCGTGGCGGAGTAATGCCAACCGCGGACAGTGCGTCGTGGATGATGCCCATGGGTGCGAGGCCAGCGATGAACGCTGCGGCGCCGACGAACGACGGAAGCACGAGGGGGAGCACGAGGGCAATCCGCCAGAAGCGTCGCCCTCGAAGATCGGTGCGGGTGACGAGCCAGGCGAGCGCCGTACCGATGATTGCGGCCGACATCGAGACAAGAACGGACAATTGCACCGTGCGCCACAGCGGCCCAGGTACTTCCTTCGCGACGTTGGCAAGGTCGCCGCCGAGCCGGATGGTGCGCCAGACCACGAAGCCAGCGGGACCGGCAAAACCGGCACCGATCAGCAGACCGAGCAGGCGACTCGGGGTGGCCCAACTCGGGTGTCCGCCCCGAGCGGCGACGCGACGGTTCGAGCGTCCACCGGTCGGCGTCGGCTCAGCGACGTCGAGTGCGAAGTCGACCACGGGGTCCAATCGTCAGCTTTCGAGCCCCGACTCAGCAATGAGTGCACGGGTGGCTTCGAGCCCACCCGCGAGGTCTTCGAAAGCGATGCCGCCGGCATTGCTGACGTCACTGCTGAAATCGATCGGTGGCACGTTGTTGGCGGGCGACTCGCCGATGGCCAGTGGGTACTCGAACGTTTCGGTGGCGAAGTACTGCTGACCGCTCGAACCGAGCAGGAAGTCGATGAGCTGGGCTGCGGGCCCGGCATCGTCCGCCCCGGCGAGGATCGCGGCGCCGGTGATGATCAGCACGGCACCTGGATCATCGGTGGCGAACACATGGTTGGCAGATGGTTGATTGGGGTTCTCGACCAGCGCTCGATAGTTGTAGTAGTGGTTCACGAGGCCCGTGTCGACCTCGCCGCGGCCAACGGCAGCAACGATGGCACTGTTGTTCGCGTACAGCACCGGGTCGTTGGCGTCGAGCGCCTTGAGCCATTCGAGGGTGGTCGCATCACCCTCTGTGGCGCGCATTGCGGTGACGAAATCCTGGAACGAACCGTTGCCCGGAGCGACGCCCACACGGCCCTTCCACTCGGGACCGGTCATGTCGAACACGCTGCTCGGCAGGTCAGCTGGGTCAACGGCATCGGTGTTGTAGACGAGCACGCGCTGGCGGCCGGAAAAGCCAATCCAGCGGCCACTGTCGTCACGCACATTGTCGGCGACGAGTGCCAAGGTCGACTCAGGCAGCGGACCGAGACGGCCACGCTCTTCAAGGAAGCCCATTGAGCCGGGGCTCTGGGAGAGGAACACATCGGCTGCGATCTCGCCGGCCTCGCCCTCTTCGTCAATCAACAACGCAAGGTCGGCAGAGTTTCCGTACTTGACCTCGACGGACAGCCCGCTGGCGTCCTCGAACTCATCGATAATCGGCTGGATCAACTCGATGCTTCGACCCGAATACAGGGTGAGATCGGCGTCGTCGCCTCCGCACGATGCAGCAACCAGACTGATTGCTGCGAGCGTGGCGGCGACTCGTACATAGTGTCGAGGGCGAAACATGCCACAAGTGTAGACAGCTCCTACGGGAATGTGTCAAGCATGCCTAACAAAGGAGTGTGACCAGTGTCAACGTGTGATGGGCAGTGGGAGTACGGTGGGCAAATGACTGATTTTGTGGCGGAACGTTGGTCGCCAGCGCTCGGCGCTGAAGTGCATGGTCTTGACCTCGATGCAGCGTTACGGGGGAGCGACTCACAGATCGATGAAGTCGTCGATTCGTTGTACGCGGCGCTCATCGAACATCAGGTGCTGTTCCTCCGCGATCAGCCGCTCTCGCCCGAGATGCATGTCGAACTCGGTCGGCGGCTCGGCGAACTCGCGCCGCGCCATCACAGTTACACGACCCTCCATGGCAACGACGACGTGGCGGTGCTCACCTGGGAACCCGGCGACCGTCCCGATGCGTCTGAGTGGCACACCGATATGACGTTCCGGCCAAAGCCGCCATTCGCCTCGATTCTCAAGGCGATCGAGCTGCCGCCGGTCGGTGGCGACACGCTGTGGGCGAGCATGTATTCGGTATACGACTCGCTGGACGCCGGCTTCCGGTCCGACCTGGAAGGCATGGAGATCTGCCACGACCCTGGGCAGTTTCGGAACGGGGCATACGAGCGCGGCGGCAACCAGGGGATCACCGACATGTTGGCCGAAGCTGGTTCGGCAGTGTGGCCGATTGTGTCGCACCACCCCGTGACTGGGCGCCCGTACATCAACGTGAGCGAGTCAAATGCGCGCTGGATCATGGGCACCGGTGCTGCCGAGTCGCAACGGATCGTCAACTACCTGCTCGATTCGATCAACCGGCCAGACCATCAGGTGCGGCTGCGCTGGCAGCCGAACACGATTGCCATCTGGGACAACCGGGCATCGCAGCACTACGCGGTTGCCGACTACCCGAAGTATCGCCGCACGATGCACCGCGTCGCTGTCGATACCGACCGTCGCCACGAGGCCTCCCTCGCAATTCGCGCCAACGCCACTGCCTGATCGGCAGCGCGGTGCCGTGCCCTGCGGCAACCTGCGCGACACTTGGCCATGGCAGCTTTGGGTCAACAAGGACGTCCGGTCGATGAAGTCATCGCTGAGCTCACCGAGAAACGGGCCGGTGATGTCAAGTGGGCTGACGGCAAAACCTTCGGCATGGTCTACGACGGTGGCCCG
>CALAHA010000285.1 GCA_937891565.1 uncultured Ilumatobacter sp.
TAGAGCATCGGTTTCCTAAACCGTGTGTCGCAGGTTCGATTCCTGCCAGGGGCGCTGAATAACACCTGTTCGATGGCGTTCCAGCGTTCTTGATTGATGAGAGCGACCCGTTTGGGTAGCAGAATTTCCTGCTTTGCTCCGGAAGGCACCCATGGCGAACGGCTCCGTCTATCGACGTGACGGCTCTCGCAGGGAGCGCTGCGTACCCGCCGAACCCGAGCTCAGGCGCTGACGTTGGTGTCTTGCGGAGTCCGAATGAGGTGATCAAAAACGGAAAGCATTGCTGTGGAGCCAGCGCCCATCGACACGACGATCTGTTTGAACGGCACTGTGGTGCAGTCGCCAGCGGCGAACACGCCGGGCACCGACGTGGCACCGTGGCCGTCGATCATGATCTCGTTGTGTTCAGAGAGCTGCACGGTTCCGTCAAGCCATTCCGTGTTCGGCAAGAGGCCAATCTGTACGAAGATCCCGTCGAGGTCGACCTGGTGATCAGTCTCGTCTGCACGGCTCCGATAGGTCAGCGCAGTGACCTTCTTGTCGTCGCCGAGCACCTCGGTGGTCATGGCGCCAGTGACGATCGTGACGTTCGAGAGGCTGCGTAGTTTGTTTTGCAGTACCTCGTCAGCGCGCAGCTCGTCAGCAAACTCGAGCAACGTGACGTGCTTGACGATGCCAGCAAGGTCGATTGCAGCCTCGACGCCAGAGTTCCCACCGCCAATGACTGCAGTGCGCTTTCCCTTGTACAGCGGGCCGTCGCAGTGCGGGCAATACGCCACGCCGCGGTTCGCGTACTCGGCTTCGCCGGGGACACCCATGCGGCGCCAGCGTGCGCCAGTGGAGATGATCAACGAACGCGCCTGCAGTGCAGCGCCGCTCTCCAGCATCAGCGTATGGAGGCCGCCAACCCGTGGGGCCGGATCAATACGCTCGGCGCGCTGCGCCGTGATGATTTCGACTTGGTGATTCCGGACGTTGTCTTCGAGCTCCGCAGCAAGCTTTGGGCCTTCGGTATACGGCGTAGAAATGAGGTTCTCGATACCCATCGTGTCGAGGAGTTGCCCACCAAAGCGTTCGGCCACAATGGCGGTCCGCAGTCCCTTGCGGGCGGCATAGACCGCAGCGGAAGAACCGGCCGGGCCGCCGCCGACGATCAGAACATCGAACGGGTCCATGGCAGCGATTTTCTCGACCGCGCGATCGCTGCTTCGGGAATCGATCATCGCGACGAGTTCTTCGAGGGTCATCCGGCCCTGACCGAACTTTTCGCCGTTGCGGAACACCGTTGGTACAGCCATTACTTCACGAGCTGCAACTTCGTCTTGGAACGCGCCGCCATCAAGGGCAACATGTTCGATGTTCGGGTTGATGATGCTCATTAGGTTGAGCGCCTGCACGACGTCGGGGCAGTTTTGGCAGCTCAGTGAGAAGAACGTCTCAAAGCGATGCGTTCCTTCGATGCCACGGATCTGATCGAGTAGATCGGCATCAGCGGTCGATGGATGGCCCCCTACTTGCAGAAGCGCCAAGACAAGCGAGGTGAATTCGTGGCCAAGTGGCACACCACCGAAGGTGACCGACGCCTGAGGGTCAGTGACTCGGGTGATGCGGAACGAGGGGCGACGGTCGGCGGAGCCGTCGAAGCGCACATTGATGTCGGCGGACAAGACGTCCAACTCACCGAGGAGCTCGGTGATCTTCGCGCTGGTCGGCGAGTTATCGAGCGAAGCAACCAATTCGATCGGTTCGACGATCTTGGGAAGATGCGAGCGGAGTGCCTCGGTGAGGAGGGCGTCAAGAATCATGTGTTCAGTCCGATCGGGCTAGATCTTGCCGACAAGGTCGAGCGAGGGCGCGAGCGTGGCTTCGCCCTCTTCCCATTTGGCGGGGCAGACCTCGTTCGGGTTGGCCCGCACGTATTGGGCGGCTTTGACCTTGCGGAGCAGTTCGGTGGCCGACCGACCGATGTTGCCGGCGTTGATCTCGATGATCTGGATCTTGCCGTCGGGGTCGATCACGAAGGTGCCGCGCTCTGCGAGGCCGTCGTCTTCGATCATGACCTGGAAGTTGCGGGTGATGACGCCGGTCGGATCGCCGATCATCGGGTAGGTGATCTTGTTGATCGTCTCGCTGCTGTCATGCCAAGCCTTGTGCGTGAAGTGCTTGTCGGTCGACACTGCGTAGACCTCGACACCGAGCTGCTGGAACTCGGCGTAGTGATCGGCGAGGTCACCAAGTTCTGTCGGGCAGACAAACGTGAAGTCGGCGGGGTAAAAGAACACGATCGACCACTTGTCCCGCATGTCGGCGTCGGTCACGTCGACGAATTGGCCGTTGTGGAATGCGGTCGCTGCAAACGGCTGGACCGCGGTGTTGATCAGTGATGTTGAGATGCTGTTACTCCTGGGGGAGAGAGTGGGGGAATTGAACAAGATCAAGCTACGTACGACGGTCAAGATCCTTCCGATGACTTCTGTCTCGCCAGCACGATATTGCTGCGTGGGGCCTTCTGTGAGACGCGATCTCGCAGCCCCAGACCGTCTGCGCGTCTGGCGGGTGAGGCCGACTTTGAACAGGAGTACGCCCATGCCAAACAATCGGTACCCCGTGTTGCCAGAACCGGTGCCGGTCAGAGCCGGCTGAAGCGTTCAGCCTCTTCAGTAAAGTCCGACCGACCGGCCTCGGAAATTGTGGGCACGATCGAGTCAAGCGCAGCGAGGAGATCGCTATTGGTGATAGTGGCCGCCGTATCGCCCTGGCGAACTGCTCGGAATGCCCCGGCAGCCGCTCGTTGAATCGCACTCGCGATGTCGGCTGGAGTTAATCCGTCGGTGGGCTCGACCATCGCCAACGGGTCGATCGCCGAAGCCGGAATCGCTCCGAGCATGTCGTTCAGCAATGCGAGACGCGCCTCGGGGTCTGGTGGGCCGATGGGAATCACGAGGTCAAATCGGCCGGGACGCACAACTGCGGGATCAAGGGCGGTGATCGAGTTTGTGGCGCACACTAAGAGCCGGCCCGGAGCCTCGCGTACCCGCACCATCGCCTTCAGCAGTTCGTTCACCACGGCTTGCGTCTCGGGTCGGGCGGCGCGTGAGCTCGCAATGTCATCGACTTCATCGATGAACACCACAACGTGTTCGAGTCCGAGTAGATCGTCGAAGGCCCGGCCAAGCTCGTCGGCCATCATCGATGCTCCTTGTGCTCCGAGCTTCGAGGGCAGGAGCTCGACGAAGGGCCAGCCCAGTCGCCCCGCAATAGCCTTAGCGAATGACGTCTTGCCGGTTCCGGGTGGACCAAATAGGAGCATCGCCGATGGTGCAATCACTCCGAAGTGGCTTGCCAACTCGGCCTCGATGAGCGGCGCCAAGAGCCGTTGTTCAACGATGTCACGCTGCATCGTCAGCCCGGAGAAAGACTCCCATCGAGATTGGTCGATCAGCTCACCGTTCCAGCGCTCGAGAATCGAGAACGCCGTCGGACGAAGGGGCTCGTCCTTTTCGTACAGCGCCAGGTTCGGCGTGATTTCGAAGCCCCGATTGATGAGCGCAGCCGCGCCGACCTGATTCTCGGTGAGCAGTGCCACAATACGGTGGCAGCCGGCCTTTAAAAACGCAGCTTCGGCACGACCAATTAATGCCGAGCCGATGCCCTTGTTTCTCCACTCCGGGGCGATAGCAATGGCGACGATGCGACCGACATCGCCTTCGGGTCGACCGACGAGGACGGCGACGATCGAGTCACCGACACAGGCGACGACATTTGTTGCCGGCGACCTTAGATCAGCAACGACGTCACTTAGTTCGACGTGAACAGTCTCGGCGGTCCGTGCTCGCTCGATGAGCCGTATTACGTTGGGCATATCGTTCGCTTCTGAGATCCGGATCGTCCACAACATGCACGAATAGTAAGGCGACCACGGGGACGTTGGGACGTCGTGCTCCAGAAACAAACCATTTGAGGGCGAGCGGACTCGAGGCGCTCGATGCGGGCCAGTCGGTGGTGTCGTATGACCCGACAGCGGCCGTCGATGATCTCAGTGATCGATGTCGCGGGTTCCGCTCACGGTGAACCGCAAAATAACGAGCACCAAAGTCCGTTTGAGTTATCATTCGTGTGATAACAAATCACTGCCGTTAATCCCGACGGCCGCCGCCCTAAAGGAGCGTCATATGGAACTCACACTGAGCGAGACCCAGTTCAACCTGGTCTACAACTCGTTCTCATTCGTTATTGCCAGTATGGGTGCGGCTTTGCTGTACTTCTTGCTGGTGCGAGGTCGTGTTGCCCCGCAGCACCGCATGGCAGTCACGTTGTCGAGCCTCGTGGTTGGCATTGCGCTCTACCACTACATCCGAATCTTTGGATCTTGGAACGACGCATTCACGTTCACTAACGGTGAATACGTTCAAGACGGCACCCCGTTCAACGAGGGCTATCGATACGTCGACTGGCTCCTCACCGTTCCGTTGCTGCTTGCTGAACTCGTCATCGTTCTGAAGCTCGCAAAGAAGACCACGAACAGCTTGCTGGTTCGCCTCACGATTGCCGCTGTTGCGATGATTGTGCTCGGCTATCCCGGTGAGATCGCCGCCGCCGATGACTCGGCCCGCACCATCTGGGGCATCGCATCGACGATCCCGTTCCTCTACATCCTGTACGTCTTGTTTGTCGAGCTCGGCAAGTCGGTCCAACGTCAAAGTGGTGGTGTCAAGACACTGCTCGACGCGCTTCGCTACGTCATTTTGGCGACGTGGGGCGTCTACCCGATTGCCTACATGCTGCCGTCGTTGATCGACAACCAAGCCAACGCAGAAGTTGCCCGCCAGGTCATGTACTCGCTCGGTGACGTACTGGCGAAGCCCCTCTTCGGGCTTCTCGTCCTCGCTATCGCTCTGGCCAAGTCCCGTGAAGACGGCTACGTCGAACCCGGCAGCACGACAAGTGCCTCCGACGACGTCAGCGAACTCGCCGAAGCCTGACCCGTTTCGATTGATTCGGCTCGGCGTCCTGCCACCTTCCCCCCGGGGTGGCAGGACGCGCTGCGGCCGAATGCTGCTGTTTTTACTCGTCAGGCCGAACGGCCACAGGCCCGCCCCCTGAGAGGCGAAGGCTGACGAGGTGTGCAAAGCGTGCCCGGTGCATCCGCCGCAGCTCGACTCTTCCTGCAAGAACTGCGTTTCTTGCGGTCCGGTCCGTCCGACCACGAGCATTGTCTTTTGTCGTGGTTTGAGGTGGCGGTGGTTGCTCGCGGTCCGATTGTTTGTGTGCCGGGCGCTGTCATGAAACGCATCCGGGAACAATTCAACGACAACGCTCAGTAATGAGCACCCGATTCACCAACGCAACAGCCCCACGACCTGCGGCAAGTAGGCACTGAGGCGTGTGGGACCTATCGGCCGCGGATGGCGATCAGTGGGTCGGCAGCGGACACGGTCACGGTTGCGGTCGACCGGGCGATCTCGTCGCTGATCGGTCCGATCGATCCTCGAAACGACTGATCCGAGTTCGGCGTGATCTCGAGGTACTGAGTCGGGAGGCCGGTCTTGTCGAGCAGCGCAATGAACGGCTCGGGATCGAGCTCTTCGACGTTGACCATCCGTCGCGCATCCCACGTCCCGTCGGCGATCAGCATGGCGGCCGCGATCGGCGGGACGCCGGCGGTGTAGCTGATGCCTTGCGATTCCACTTCCGCGTAGGCGGCGGCGTGATCGCTCACCTGGTAGATGAACATCTCTCGCGGCTGGCCGTCCTTGGTGCCCTTGACGACGTCGCCGATGCATGTGTTGCCCGTGTAGCGCGCAGCGAGGCTCTGAGGGTCCGGGAGCACGGCCTTGACGACTTGCAGCGGGATGACCTCGCCGCCACCGGCGAGTTCGACCGGCTCGTGCGAGAGCAGACCGAGCGTGCGCAGCACGGTGAACACGTTGATGTAGTGGTCACCGAACCCCATCCAGAAGCGGATGCTGTTGGCGTCGATGTTCTTCGACAGCGAGTGCAACTCGTCGTGGCCGTTGAGATACACCGGCTGCTCGCCGACGACGGGAAAGTCGAATGTGCGCTTGACGGCATGCGTCGGGAACTCGTGCCACTCGCGGTCGATCCAGGTCCACACCTTCACGAACTCGCGGAAGTTGATCTCCGGGTCGAAGTTGGTGGCGAAGTAGCGTCCGTGCGACCCGGCGTTCACGTCAAGGATGTCGATTGTATCGATCGTGTCGAAGCACGACTTCGCGGCGAGTGCTGCGTAGGCGTTGACGACCCCGGGATCGAAACCGGCGCCGAGGATCGCGGTGATGCCCCTGTCTTTGCAGGCGTCGGCCTTCTTCCACTCGTGGTTGGCATACCACGGCGGATCCTCACAGACGGACTCGGGATCCTCGTGGATCGCCGTGTCGATGTAGGCGGCGCCGGTCTCCAGGCAGGCGTCGAGCACGGACATGTTGACGAAGGCGGTGCCCAGGTTGACCACGATCTGCGACTCGGTTTCGCGGATCAGCGCCGCAGTGGCCGCGACGTCGAGGGCATCGAGTTGGCGGGCGTGGAGCTTGCGGGAAGCGTCCTTCAGATGGCCCTTGCGATGGACGCTCTCGATGATCGCCTCACACTTCGACAGTGTGCGCGAGGCGATGCAGATGTCACCGAGCACATCGTTTTGCATCGCGGCCTTGTGCGCTGCGACATGGGCGACGCCGCCAGCGCCGATGATCAGCAGGTTCGTCTTCATGGGTTTTCCTCCTCAGGACAAGCTGCGCTTGAAATCGTCGTACTCGAATTCGCGCACGACCTCGACGTCACCATCGAGGCGACGCACGACGATCGAGGGCATGCGTAAACCGTTGAACCAGTTGGTCTTGACCATCGTGTAGCCCGCTGCATCAGCGAAGCGGACTTCGTCGCCGACGCCCAGCGGTCGTTGGAGCGCGAACTCCCCGAACACGTCACCCGCGAGGCACGTGCGTCCGGCGATCGTGACCCGATGCGATCCGCCCGACGGCGCATCCACTTGCGGATGTGTGCCATAGATCAGATGATCGAGCATGTGCGCCTCGACGGAGGCGTCGACGACGGCGATGTCGACCTCGTTGTGGACCACGTCGAGCACGGTCGTGACGAGCTGCGCAGTTCCGGTGATCACTGCTTCGCCCGGCTCGAGGTAGATCTGCACGCCGAAGCGGGCGGCGAGGTCGCGCAGCATCGTCGAGAATCGGTCGACGGGGTAGTCGGGCTCCGTGAACGAGATGCCGCCGCCCAGACTGATCCAGTCCATCTCGTGCAGGACGTCGGCGTAGCGATCGGAGATGTCCCCGATGGCGGTGTTCAGTGCCTCGAAGTCGTTGTTCTCGCAGTTGAAGTGGAACATCAGCCCGCTCAGGTCTACGGCGGCGGTGCGCAACTCGTTGTCGTCGGTGACTCCGAGGCGCGAGTGCGGGCGGGCGGGGTCGGCGAGGTCGAAGTGCGAGTAGCTGACACCCGGGTTGACACGCAGGCCGAGCGGCACGGCGCCCGCACTCGCCTTGTGCATCTGCAGTTGACGAACCGAGTTGAAGATCACCTTGTCGGCGAACCGTGCCACTTCGGCGACCTCGTCGGCGCTCCACGCGACGCTGTAGGCGTGCACTTCCTTGCCGAACTGCTCCCGCCCGAGGCGGGCTTCGTAGAGCGAACTGCTCGTCGTACCGTCGAGATGTTGCGCCATCACCTCGAACACCCCCCACGTCGAGAAGCACTTCAAGGCGAGAACCGCCTTCGCTCCGGACGTCGCACGAACACGGTCGACGACCTCGAGGTTGTGGACGAGGCGCTGCTCGTCGATGAGGTAGTAGGGAGTGGTAAGGGTCATGACGAGGGATTCGCATGTACGGTCGGCGCATCTGGCGCCGCTGCGAAGCGACCGAGATAATATCCCTGTGCCGAGAGTTGTGCGTTCACCGGCCAAGCTGCCACAGGCGTTTGGAGAGCTGTTGACGGAAATCCGAGGGCGCTGGCAGGGCTATTGGTCATCAGTGCTCGCAGCCTGTGCGCCCCTTATTGGCAACTTGGACCGCAGCCCTTGTACGGTTTGTGTCCCATGTCGAATCAGAAGCTGACCCCACTGCAGGAATCCGAAGCGAAGCGGCGCGCAGCCGCGGCCGCGAAGGTCAATAAGCAACCCCGCATTTTTAGCGAGGCCGAAAAGACCATGCGCAAGGAACGAGTGGGTAAGGCGAAAGACGCACTTGCGCGCTCCGTTGGAGCCAAAGGTGACCATGTCACCATAGGTCGCGCCGCTCTCAAGAAGTACCTGCAGAAGATGAACGAGCCGAATCAGCCCGACGATGCACGGTTCGAAATGCTCATCGAGGCACCGTTCAAGGCGCCGCCGAAGCAGCGTGACAACAATCGCTGATTCCGAGCGGAACCAGTAGCGATCGCCGTTCCCAGGCGTCCAAGTGGGAGATGTGACAAAAATATTTCACTCCCCGCGTTGAATGTACGGACATACGTATATAGTTGTGCAGGAATCATCATGCAGCAACGTTTTCCATCTTCCATGCATTTCGCGCCGATGCATTTCGCGCCTGTGCATCTGACGACTCGAGGCTCGGCGTGACCGGCGAGATCATCGCCGTCGCACTTGGCCTCCTGGTCGGGCTGTCGCTCGGCGCGCTCGGCGGCGGCGGATCGACGCTTGCTGTGCCGATCCTGGTGTTCGTGGCCGGTCTGCAGGCCCAGGATGCGACGACGGCCTCATTGCTTGTGGTCGGCGTAGCGTCGGCGTTCGGCGTCGTCAGCCACTTTCGTAACGGCAACGTGCGTCTCGGAGCGGGCATCGCCTTTGGCGCCGCCGGGATTTTTGGTTCGAGGATCGGATTGCTAGTGAATCGATCGCTGGATGAGAACGCTCTACTGCTCGGCTTTTCGGCACTCATCATCTTCGTCGCTGTCCGGATGTACCGCAGTATCGACAAGTCTGAATCGGCACGCAGACCACTCGTAGAGGATCGCCCGGTTGCCGACAGCGCCGGCATTGCGACAAAGCAACGAGTATCCGTCGCACCGCGCCTCGACCTGTCGATGTTGGCTCTCGCAAAGCTCGCTGGCGCCGCAACGGCGGTCGGGCTCCTGACCGGGCTCTTTGGTGTCGGAGGTGGCTTTGCTGTTGTCCCGGCACTCACCTTGCTGCTCAAGTTCCCCGCCAAGCAGGCGATTGGAACATCGTTGGTCGTCATCGTCATCAACGCGACGATTGCCCTCGCCATGCGCTCAGGGAACCTCGGCTTCGACTGGGCCGTTGTTGGTCCGTTCCTCGTCACCGTGACTGCTGGCGTCGTCGTCGGCACGCGCATCTCCAAAGGCATCGACGCCGCCAGACTTACTCGAGCCTTCGCCCTCATGCTTGGTGTCGTCGCCGTGTACACCGCCGCCTCCACCATTGTCGCCTAACCCAAGAACCCATCGTCTCCGACCAAAAGGAATCACTCATGACCAACTCAACGCTCTCAACGAACTCTGTGGCCGGTATCGCCGCGACCGACGTCATCGACTCGGCGCAGCTCCGTCAACTGATCAGCGACGATCCGTTGATCCGGGTCCTCGATGTCCGGACCGGCGGCGAGTTCGACAGCGTCCACATCCCGGGCTCGTACAACGTCCCGCTCGACACGCTCGCCGAGCACGCCAGCGACCTCGCTGAACTTGATCATCCCGTTGTTCTGGTTTGCAAGTCAGGAACTCGGGCCGACCAAGCCCACGGCAAGCTGACAGGTGCTGGCAAGCAGCGCCTACACCTGCTCGACGGCGGCCTCGACGCATGGCTTGCATCCGGCGGTGACGTGGTGCGCGGTTCGTCTGAGACGTGGGCCATGGACCGTCAGGTCCGCCTCGTTGCAGGGTCGATCTCCCTGGTGGGGATCCTTGCCTCGCTCGTTGCCCCCAAGGCAAAATGGTTGGCCGGAGGCGTTGCTGCTGGGCTGACATTCTCAGCGGTCAGCAACACATGCGCGATGGGCAACGCCCTCGCAAAGCTCCCCTACAACAAGGGTCGCGGTTGCGACATCGACGCTGTCCTGACCAAGATGCGTCAGGCGGTCTGAACATGATGTACCGCAACCATCCAGTCACCGACTACTTGTCGGTGACCGACCCCGACAGCCAGTTCATCGATGTCCGGCAACCCGAAGAGCTCGCCACCGGTGCAATCGACGGAACGATCAACATTCCCCTCGGCGAACTTCCGACCCGCATGCAAGAGCTCGATCCGAAGAAGCGCACCGTTCTGGTGTGTCGAAGCGGTGGGCGCAGCAGCCAAGCAGCTGAGTTCCTCAGCGGTGCGGGCTTCATCGACGTTGTGAACCTCGACGGCGGCATGCTTGCCTACGCCGGTGAATCCCCGCAGGGATCGCGATGATCTTCACGCAGTACTACCTCGACTGCCTCTCTCAGGCTTCGTACCTCATTGGTGATGAGACAAGCGGCCGAGCTGTCGTTGTCGACCCGCGCCGTGACATTGCTGAATACGTCAGCGATGCTGCCGCAGCCGGTCTCACCATCGAACTCGTCATCGAAACACACTTTCACGCAGACTTTCTGTCCGGCCACCTCGAACTCGCCGCCGCCACTGGCGCCGAGATCGCATACTCGTCGGTCGCCAAGACCGAATTCGAGATACGCGAGCTTGCCGATGGCGAACGGATCGAACTCGGCGACGTCGTCCTCGAGATTCGCCACACGCCCGGGCACACGCCTGAGTCGATCAGCATCGTCGTGTGGGACCACGCCAACAATGATCAACCACACGCCGTGCTGACCGGCGACACGCTCTTCATCGGCGACGTTGGCCGACCCGACCTGCTGTCCTCGATCGGCGTCACGCGAGAAGAGCTCGCAGATCAGCTCTACGACAGTCTGCACAACCAGTTGATGACGCTGCCCGATGCAACGCGCGTGTACCCGGCACACGGAGCCGGAAGCGCCTGTGGAAAGAATCTGTCCACAGACACCTCGTCGACGATTGGTGAGCAACGCATCTCTAACTACGCGTTGCTCGCCGAAAACAAGCAAGTGTTCTTCGACTTGGTGACCGAGGGGCAGCCGCCGGCTCCGAGCTACTTCCTCTATAACGCCGTCCTGAACCGCAAAGACCGGTCGGTCCTTGACGAGAGCGCTGTCCCTGCGGCGCTCGGATTCGAGGCTTTCGACCAACTTGTGGCCGATGGAGCGATGATCATTGACGGGCGAGATCCTGAGGAATTCGCGCACGGCCACGTTGCCGGATCGATCAACGTCGGCCTGAACGGCCGCTACGCCGAGTTCGCTGGCTCGGTCATTCCCGATGACGTCGACATCGTCCTCGTTGTCAACGATGGTTTCGAACTGGAAGCCAAAAACCGACTCGCCCGCATCGGGTTCGATCGAGTGGTTGGCTACCTGCAATTCCCCACGATGGTGATGGCCGACAATCCTGATCGTGTCGTTCGGGCTTCACGTCTGACAGCCCCAGAGTTCGACGCCCGGCGCAACGACATCAACGGCCTGCAACTCGTCGACATTCGCAATCCAGGCGAGATCGAGCACGGCACGATTCCCGGAGCATCCACCATCCCAGTGGGGCAGCTTCCAGCCCGCCTCAACGAACTTGACCCGACGGCTCCGACCGTCGTCTACTGCGCCGGCGGCTACCGATCATCGGTTGCAGCCAGCGTGCTCCGTCAAGCCGGATTCGACGATGTCTCCGACATCATCGGCGGCTACGGCGCCTGGAACGAAGTCCAACCGGCATCAGCCTGAATATTCACAGACCCTTCCAACGAAACAATTGACGGTGGCCTCACCGGATACCGAAAGCTCACTCAGTAGCAGCGGTTTCGCCCGCAGAGCAACGCAGCTCGGCGGGCAACGGATGTCAGAGGCTGGCGATGGGCAGCGTCGCGATGTAGATCGCTGCGCCGATCCAGAGCAACGCTCCGCCGCCGAGCAGAACGCGCTTCACGCGATCAGTTTGCAGGACCGTCGAAATACCTGCGAAGAACAGAACTGACGCAAGGATCGTCGAGACGAGCACGTACTTGTCGCCGGTCGTGTTGTTCGTCGACCCTTCTTCGAACTTGGCGTCGGACGCTTCGATCGTTTCGTCGCCGACGGCATAGAAGGACTGGTAGTACGCATCGGTGAATGGGAAATCGAGGTCGTTGTCGAACCACTCGTTGACTGCAGTTTCGCCTTCTTCGGACATATTCGTGGTGATGAAGTCGACGGTGTCGAGCGCAGCATCTTCGTCGGCGCCCGGTTGCTTGAGCTGGAGGACGACTTCGACGAAGAGCGTTTGGTCGAGCGAGATGATTGCACCGGCTTCCGCGTATTCGCTTGCTGCGTCCGTTGACAGTCGGGCAGACTCGGTGAGCGCCTTGTCTTGCAGGCCACCCCAGAGGTTGGCCTGGTAGGAGCCCCAAGCGATTGCCACAGTGGCGAGACCGAGCAGCACCGCCGCGACGATTTCAAACCGCTGCTTCTTCTTTGACTGCAGCTCAGTCGCTCCGTCGGTCACCGTACTTGTGTCGGTCATATTTACTCCAGGGATCGATGTTGGTCTGAGACCAAATGGAACGTGGCGTTCCGCTCAGCGACTGTACTGCCAGGTTTATGCCATTTCATCCCGGTGGCGAGTTGTTGGCTTCAATGGAGCGCCGGTCGACGCCGACGACGAGTGCAGCGGGGCTGGGTGAGATCGACATTCACACGTCGCGTTCGTTGGCACGGGCCACCCCATCCAATTCGGTCGTCAGCGCTGGGCTTCCCAGAGTTCGATTCGTGTGCGCTCAGGGTCGTGCAGGAAAACGGAGCGCCCGCCCCACTGCCGCATCGGGTCCGAGGTCTCGACCTCGTGCGTTGGTTTGAGTGCGATGACATGGCGGTAGAAGGCAACGGTGTTGGCCCACTCGGAGCAGTAGAGAATGGTGTTGGACCGGCGGACGTTCACCGTTTCAGCCAATCATGGTGATAGCGCGTTCTGGTGCATGACGGAATGATTCGACGATCGTGCAAGCCGGTTGGCGTCAGCGACCGGAAATCGGGGTGTACGCGCGCTCTCCCTCGCCGGTGTAGATCTGGCGCGGCCGGCTGATCTTGGAGTTCTGCTCGAGCGACTCCTGCCAGTGAGCGAGCCATCCGGGCATACGACCAATTGTGAACAGCACAGTGAACATGTTGAGGGGGAAGTTCATTGCCTGGTAGATGAGGCCGGTGTAGAAGTCGACATTCGGATACAGGTTGCGGCTCTTGACGATTGCTGCTCGCGGGTCGTACGACTTGTACACGCGATGTCCGAAGCCCCACAGGAGTTCTTCGCCGCGCTTCACTGATTCGACGAAGGGTTCAACATTTTCGAGCGTGCCGATACGGCCGAGCATGCGGATGACTGCTTCGTTCGCTCCGCCGTGGCGTGGTCCATAGAGGGCGCCGGTTGCGGCTGCAGCAGACGAGTACGGGTCGGCGTCAGATGAGCCGACCATGCGCCACATCATCGAGAGGAAGTTCTCGGGGTAGTAAGTCGATAGGCCAGCGATGGCCGACATCAACATGCCCATGGGGTGGGCGTCGTAGTGGAAGCCCTCGGTGAACCGCTTGCGCATGTTCTCGTGAATGAACGTGTGGTGGCGGACATCTTGCACCCACGCGTCGAGATCGGTGATTGTCGAGGTGGTTCCTCGTTCGGGTGAGATGCAGAGTGTCCGACTTCAACGAATTGCGCTATCGGTCCAGGACTCGATGTTGGCTCGTTATCGTACCGAGGGCAAAAAGCCCGTCGTTCCTGGCAGCGACTTCAGCACTGTCCGCCATCGTTCGCCATCGTTCGCCATCGTGTCGTTCACAATCCTGGGTGATTGATTCAGTCGAGACTGATTCCGATCGCGTTGAGTGCATCGGTCATTGCAGATGAATCGAGGATGGCTTCGGCTGCGGCGAGTTCTGGTGCGAGGTATCGGTCGGGGCCGGCACCGTGAACGTCGGTTCGCAGCAGTGCAAGCAGTGCGCCGGTTGCCGGCGACGGTGCCAGCGGCGTGCGGAATTCGATGGCCCGTGCGGCGCAGACGTATTCGACTGCGAGGATGCGGCGAACGTTGTCGACCACCTTGCGAAGTTTGCGGACCGCGAGCCAGGCCACTGTGGCGCTGGCATCCAACTGCAACCCCGGATCGAGCTACACGACCTCGATCTCGTTCTGTATCGCTATCGCTGTTCGCGACATGGGTATGACGATCGATGAAGCGGTCCAAGCAGTCACGGTCGGAGGCGCAGCAGCACTTCGCCGCAACGATGTTGGCCGGCTGGCACCGGGGTCGGCCGGCCACGCGATTGTCCTCGACGCTCCAACCCATCACCATTTGGCATACCGGCCAGGGGTCCCGCTCATTCGCCAGACGATCGGTCCGCTCGGATCATCAGAACCGCAGAGATAGGAAGCACCAGGTGGCTCTTGCCCACAGCAGCGTGCTCGGAATTGACGATGTTCATCCCTCTGCCGATGCCATGTCGTCGATCAACGTGCACTTCGCGGCCGAAGGTATGGAATTCGGCTGGCACTTCGACGACTCGTCCTTTGCCGTCGGGCCCGGCGACCTCGTGATGTCTGAATCGGGGCTTGCCACCTTCTACGGTCGGATTACCTGAGTCGCGAGCTGGTCCCTCTCTTGCGGTCGAGCATGATTTGATGACCGCGCGAGCACGACCAGCCCGTCTCTCACGGCGGCGACTCCAGCAGCGTTGTACACCTCGAACGGAACAGTCATGTTTCCGTCGGGTGTCGCGTTGCCTGGCCAGACCTTGACGGTGATCGCCGACGGAAGTTCGACCATCGCAGCGAACCGGCCTGCAATGCGGCGGACGAGTTCGGGCTCGCCATCGGCTCGGTGATTAATGACAGCGGTGATCCCGTGAGCGAGCGTGGCGGTACCGTGCAAGACGTTGTCACGCAGCCCGGAGGCCTGGGCAACGGAGCGGTCGGTGTGGATCGGGTTCCAGATTCGGGCGCATTCCGTGTACACGTGTGCTGCACCTGCCGCGACATCGACGATTGTCACGACCGGTTCACCGCGACGTTCTGGTGACGAGATCGCGGGCGGCGGCGTCGGGTCCGGGTGGTCGACGTTGTCCGTCGGAACACCCAGGTAGATGGCATCCTGAGTCGTGGTGGCAACGGGCTGTCCGTGCTGGTCGACGGTCGTCAACCGTGTCGTGACCTTGGCGCCGGGGGAGATGTCGGTGATTCCCACGATGGAGAGTCGGGTCGACAAGCGGTCGCCGGGGCGAACGAGACGGTGCACGATGAGGTCGTGGGTTGCGTGGACGCCGGTAAGAACCTCGGCGTGCGTCATGCCGAGCGGTTCGGACATCGAACGCGACGCAACGATGGCCGCCCATTCGGGGCCGACCGGAAACAGCGGGTGGGCAACCACACCGTCGAGGCGAGTCGTGTCGAGATAGCGATCGGAGTGATCACCGAACGCCGCGGCGTAGGCCATTGTCCAGCGCTCGTCGATGTCGTGAATCACGGGAGGCAGCGACATGTCGAGGAGAGCAGCAGGAACAGGCATGGGTCAGGTCGTTTCGATCGCCTCGATCATCGCAGGATGCAGCAGCGCAAATCGTGGCGGAAAGCCATGTCGTCTCGGAGTGGTCTTGGAACCGTGCGGTTAATCAGCTGGGGACGTAGCCGTTGACGTCGATGATGAGGTCGGTTTCGGTGGATGTGTAGATGCAGACGGTGCCGTTGGTGCTGATTTTGGCCAGGACGGCGTTGAAGCTGATGTCGTTGCCGTTGTAGTTGACGTTGGCTGCAAGGGGCTGTTTGGTGCCGCAAGCAAACACAGTGAGGAAGCCGGGGCCAGATGGGTTTGCAGCAACGACGTTGAGGAACACCGCGGTTGCGTCGTTGGGGACTTCAGCGCGGCCGGTGACGTTGATGGTTGCTGTTTTGCCGGCGCGGGTGCGGCCAACGTTTTGTTGTTTGCCGTCGAAGGTCTTGTTGTTGGTACCGCTGCGTGACTCATAGAGCCGCGCTGGTGATATCGGGTTAGGTGATCCAGATGCGGGGACGTAGCCGTTGACGTCGATAATGAGGTCGGTGTCGGTGGATGTGTAGATGCAGACGTTGCCGCTCGTACCTATTTTGGCCAGGACAGCGTTGAAGCTGATGTCGTTGCCGTTGCCGTTGCCGTTGCCGTTGTAGTTGACGTTGGCTGCAAGGGGTTGTTTGGTGCCGCAAGCGAACACAGTGAGGTAGCCGGGGCCAGAGGGGTTTGCGGCAACAACGTTGAGGAACACCGCGGTTGCGTCGTTGGGGATGTCGGCGCGGCCGGTGACGTTGATGGTTGCGAATTTGCCGGCGCGGGTGCGGCCAACGTTTTGTTGTTTGCCGTCGAAGGTTTTGTTGTTGGTGCCGCTGCGTGATTCATAGAGCCGCGCTGGTGATATCGGTGTCACGTTCGGCGGTGTGGTCGGCACCGTTGCGGTCGGTGTGGTCGGAGCGGTTGGTGTGGCCGGAGCGGTTGGTGTGGCCGGAGCGGTTGGTGTGGCCGGAGCGGTTGGCGGTGTGCTGGGTGCCGGTGTGGCGGAGGCGGTTTGGTTAACGGTGAGGTCGTAGAGCTGAGTATCGTCGATTCCTGTTCCAAGGACGCGCACGTAGTAGGTCCCAGTGGTCGGGATGACAAATCCGGTGGTCTTTTCACTGATACCTGCGCCGGTCGCGTTGACCACGCTCAACGCTCCGCCGGCATTGCGAATCTCGAACGAAAGGTCTTGCAGCGCGAGCGAGTTGAGCGTTGTGCCGGCCCCGCATGACTGACCTGCCAAGGGCCCCTCAAGGTAGGTCAGCCCGTTCGGCGCGACAGAGACGTCGAGGGTGTTGCCTGCTGTGCCGGAGAACTTGAACCAGTCTTCGTCGTTCGTGCTGTCCAGGCTGAGTTGCAGTTCGGTTTGACCTCCTGGCGGGGTCAGGGGGTCGAGTGTCGTCGCGGCGCCGATGGTGTCGTTGGGTGCGTTGATCTTTTCGAAGCGGTCGCCGTAGCCCCGTTGTATGGCACGAATGTCGTCGTGCTGCAGGCCGATGAATGCCGATGAGAGGAATGGCTCCATGAGCTTCGTCTGGTTGATGGGGCAGACGTGATTCAGGCCTGCTCCGTGGCCATGCTCATGGGAGAAGAGGTTGTGGAACTCCGTGGTCAAGTTCAGCCCAGCGAGGTTGTCGGTGTCGATTTTCATGTCGCCGTTGTCGGGGAAGAAGTTGTATGCGAGCGTGTTCGTTCCGCTGGCGCCGTCGATGTAGCAACCGCCGATGCGGATGTCGCCTCGGACGCCGGCGAGGCCCGGGGTGCTCGGGAAGAGGCCCCAATCCGCGGCCGGTGCCGCTTCGATTGGTGTTCCGTTCGCATCGAGTGGCACGGCCGGGGTGTAGACGTTGCCGGTGAGCCGGGTCCAGTCAGCCCAAACCTTTTCCATCTCGGCCTGCCAGTTCCCCGCACCGTAGGCGGCGTCGAGCGATGCGACCAGTGTGCTGTTGCAGTCAGGTTCGTCGACTTGCCCGATCACCAACGTGCCGTCGGGGATGATGCTCCACGTCAACTCGAGCGCGTCGCCCTGAAAAGCGCCGCCGTTGTTCATCGCCGTCCTGGCAGGGTTCCAGTGCGCTGTCTGTTGCTGCGCGGCTGGGCGGGCTTGGGCTTGCGCCAGGGTGGCGAGTACGTCGTTGGCATACTGGTAATCCGGATCGTCACCGGCCTCGAAGATCGCGCCGGTCAACGGGCCTGTTCCACCGAGAAACTCGGCAGCGGGGCTTGCCTCGGCGCTGACTTCGACAGGGCCC
>CALAHA010000286.1 GCA_937891565.1 uncultured Ilumatobacter sp.
GGGGAGTGTCCGGCGTGAATGACGACGGGGACATGGCGTTGGCTGGCCGATGCGAGGACGGGAGCGAGACGAGGATCATCGGCCTCGTAGTCGCCAACCGAACAGTGCAGCTTGAGAATCTTCGCCCCTGCGTCGATCGCCGCGTCGAAGTCGGCAAGAGGATCCGCATCGTCAGGGTGAACGGTGCAACCCGGCAACACGGTGACGGGGTGGTCGGCGACTGCGGCGCTGGCTTCGAGCATCGCTTCGTTCAGGGCCCTGGCCATGCCAGCTTTGTGTGCGTACGGCAGGTTCCAGATCGTGTCGATGCCGTCGGCGTGGTGGCGGTCGAGCACCGTGCGATGGTCGGTCGGGTACGAGAAGTCGGCCAACCCACGGTCGGCGAAGAACCGCCGGATCGCTGCTGCTAAACGGTCAGGGAGCAGGTGCGTGTGGGAGTCGACGATCATTCGAACAGTTGATCAGATGCCCGGCGAGATGAGAGCGTTGGACAGACGATGCCGGCAGGCTCACTCCAATGCGAAGAACCGTTGCAACTGTTGGTCGAAGGCCCTGGCAAAATCGTCGTACAGAGGGCGAAGCTCCAGCGCTGACCAATCGTTTGGAAGCAGGTCGGGGGGGAGTTGCGGCTCGGTGCGCAGGAATCGAACCACGGCGGCTGAAATGGTGAACGTTGTTGGCAGCAGTCGATCGTCTTGCCGGTCGACCTCAGCACGATGTGCGGTGAGCATGTGGATGAGTCGCTGGGAGCGGGCCTCGATGGCGGCAAGCGGCCACAGGCGGGCGACGAGTTCGGCGGTGTCATCGACCTCAATCGCGCCTCGCGTGATGATCACCTCAGCTGGGCGGGGAGGGTTGTCGACGTTTGCAGGTCGAAGCCAAATGTCAGGTCGGAGTTCGCCAAGCCGAGAGCCGACCATCGCCCGCCGAAATGCGCGCCGTTCGGCCATAGTGCGACGGTCCCCTGAGGCGATGGCAGTGATCCAATCGCCGTTCCACTCCTGTGTGGTGGCGCGACGCCCCGCATCTTGTTCGCGCTGCCGCTCGAGCAGCCGCCCGGCGAGCGCGTACTGGCCCTCAGCCACCGTCAGCTCACCATTGGCAACCATGCGCGACAGCGAGGTACGGGTTGTCCCAGGGCGGATGTCGAACAACACAGCAAGCCCGATGAGTGCTTGGACTGGAAGCACCGGAGGGTGCAATCCGAGGAGCGCCGAGAGGATGACCGAACGAGCAGAGAACGGCTCGATCTCAAGACCCTCAATATTACTCATCGTGTTCATGGTGAACTTAAAGTGTATCATTGCGGCATGACAAAGACGATCGCTCCAACGCTCGTGCCGTCGGGTGCACAACTGCCCGACGTTCTGCCGACAGAACGGTTGAACGAGCGTGGCATGGCCACCCGAGCGCTGCGCGACCAACTCCGCAAGATCAACAGTGTCGGCAACGTGTTCACCGTGGTTGGTGCGCTCGCACAAACGATCGGCGTTGTCGCCGTTGCTGGCTACGTCAATACGTGGTGGTCCTACGCAGTGGCCTTCCTTTCGCTTGGTGGCGGCCACGCCCGGCTCAATATCTTGGGCCACGAGGCAGCGCACCGCTTGTTGTTCTCCAACCGACGCGCCAACGATCTGGTCGGTCGGTGGCTGCTGTCGTATCCGAGCTATCAGGCGATGCTCGCCTACCGCCGCTCACACTTCGCCCATCACCGCGACGAGATGGGCCCCGAAGAACCTGACCTCTCGCTGTACTCGGGCTACCCGATTCCCCCCGATTCGTGGCGGCGCAAGCTGCGGCGTGACGCCACGGGCGTGAGCGCCTACAAAAACTTCCGTGGCCTCTTGCGTGCCGTTCGCAAGGGTGCCCCTGAAGCCCAACAGATCTTGATCGTGCAGGTGGTGCTGCTCGGTGCGTCGATCGCCGTGATGCGGCCACTCATGTATGTGGTGTGGATCCTCTCCTGGTCGACTCTGTGGCGCGTCTCAAACCGGGCACGATCGATTGCTGAGCATGGCGGCATGATCCAATCAGCCGACCGTCGCTTGACGACGCATGTCGTTCGGCAGAGCCTGATCGCACGCATGTGGATGGTGCCGTACAACACTGGCTGGCACCTCGCCCACCACGTCGACATGGGTGTCCCGTGGCGCAACCTTCCGAAGCTCCATGCCGAACTCGTCGCATCAGGCTGGGTGACCGAAGCAATCGAATACCCGAGTTACCGAGCGTTCTGGAAAGCAGCCACGTCGGCGACGGTCAAGCGGCCCGACGTCGCAGGCGCAGGCCAAGGCCGATCGAGCATGCTGAACTTCGAAGACTGATCAGTCTGATTGAGACGCGACGCCACCTGATCGAGGCGCGTCGGCTGGCGATGAAAGCCGGCGCTGGCGTTCCATCAGGCTGCACCAGTCCCAATCGGCTCCGCCGAGGGCGTGCACGTCGGCCAGGAATTGCGCGACGAGTGCAGTGACCGGCAGCGACACATTCATTGCGCTTGCTTCGTCGAGGACGAGCCCGACGTCCTTGCGCATCAACGTCGTCGAGAAACCGAAGTCGTATTCGCCAGCGATCATTTGCGCAGCCCGGTTCTCCATTTCCCATGACGTCGATGAGCCTTGGGTCATCACGTGCACGACCTTGTCGGGGTCGAGCCCCGCCTTGATTGCGAAGTCGAGCCCCTCGGCGAGCGCTTGAGCAACACCAACGACACAAATCTGGTTGGTCATCTTGGTGATCTGGCCAGCTCCCGAAGGCCCCATGTGGGTGACGCGCCCCGCGTACGCAGCCATGGTCGGCTCGGCACGAACAAACGCGTCCCCATCGCCACCGACCATGACGGTGAGCGAACCGTTGCGAGCACCATCGACCCCGCCCGAGACCGGCGCATCCAGGAAATGAGCCCCGCGGCTGCTGAGTTCATCAGCGAACCGGCGTGCTCCCGTTGCCGAAATGGTTGAGTGGTCGAGCCAGATTGTGCCCGTGCCAATATGAGCCAGCGCTTCGTCGACGACGACTTGCATCTGTTTGTCGGCGGGCAGTGACGAGATAATGACATCGGCCTGGCCCACTGCGTCGGCAACCGACTCGGCGGCTTCACCGGCATGCTCGTCAGCCCAAGCAGCCGAAGCTGCGGCTGCGATATCGAACACCTTCACCTCGTGGCCTTGTTCGGGATTGGCCAGATGTCCAGCGATTGGCCAACCCATCCGACCGAGCCCGATGACTGCGACCCTCACGCTGGCATCCCCGGCTTGCCCTGGTCATCGAGCGTGAATCCGCCAGCGAGGCGAGCATTGATCCGTCCTCCGGTGGCCATGGCCAAGATCAGCACCATCTCGTCGGGCCGGGGGCCATCGGACACGCCCATCTCAATGGCGTCGTAGTGGCTGCCGACGTACGACCAATCGAGGTGCGTGAGCGGAACATCGAGCCGAGCGCCCATTGGGCCAACTTTCTTTGTCGACGGAACGATCGACGTACCTCGGCCAATAGCGGCGCGCATCCCGCCGCCACCAGGAATGTGCCACATGGCGCCGTGTTCGAGCTCGCCGGCAGTTCCCACGATGGCTCCCTTGCCGTAACTCTCAATGCTCGAAGGGTCGCCTCCGAGGTGGGTGATGAGCTGACCGCCCAACTCTTCGCCGAGCTCTCGCAGCTCAGCCGTGGCCGGCGAGAGGTCCTCGACGTATTGCCCGACGTACGGGTTGCCGACGACGGCTGCGATCGCGCCCTTGAAGAGTGGGGTCGAGGGGACGGGGCCGTGATCGGAACGAATTTCTTCGATCAGACTCACGATCTTGCGAACAGGGAAGAGCATGCAGGGCCTTTCAGGATTGAAGGTGGTGTACCGCGCGAGTCGCACCCTAGTTGTGGCGCGTGGCGTACGAGATCCGACGATGAGCGGTTGGGCCACCGATTGCAACGTTACTGACGTCGGGCCGATGTGACTGAGGGCAGCCCCGTGTTCTCGTACTCCACGCGCACACCGACTAGATTCAGGGCTGGAACAAAATCGAATGATGGACTTCAAGTAGTGAGTGGCACCCAGGGGAGGGTCGTGACGACATGGTGACCAGGAGAGCAAGAAGTGCCGTCCGGCGCTCGGTCTTGTTCGTCGTCGCCCTGGGACTTGTCGCCGTCTGCTGGGAGCTCTACAAGGCTGTTGGGCCCGACGCCGGAGGCGACATCTTCGGGTGGAGGCTCATTCCCAAGACGAACGACCGTGTGATGCCGCACACCTGGGAGATGGTTGCGGAAATGACGCGCCCAGCGATTGGCCAAGGCGACCAGCAGGTGTGGCTCGTGCTGCTTGGGTACTCCTGGTACACGTTCCAAATGTCGGTCGCCGGATTAGTGGTCGGCACCGCGATTGGTGTGCTCCTCGCAGTGTTGATGGCGCGCTTCCGGATCGTCGAGCGAGGCTTGCTGCCATACGTTGTCCTGTCGCAGACCATCCCGCTCATCGCACTCGCCCCGCAGGTCACGGCGATTCGTGGCAGCCTCGATTGGCCTCAATGGACATCGGCGGTAGCGCTCGCCGCCTTTCTGTCGTTCTTCCCGATCACGGTGTCGACCTTGCGCGGTTTGCAAGCTGCCCCAGCCGCCTCACTGGAGTTGATGGCGAGCTATGCCGCAGGGTGGTGGACGACCTTACGAAAGCTGCGATTCCCGACAGCGATTCCGTACATGGTCCCTGGTCTGAAGCTCGCTGCAACCGCAGCGGTGATCGGCGTCATCGTCACCGAGATCACACTTGGTGGGCTCCGCGGCGTTGGGTATGCCACGATCGACTACAGCCAGAAGGTCACGTCACAGCCGGCATCGGTGTACGCAGCAGTATTCGCTGCAGCGGCACTCGGCCTGGTGATGTTCGCCATGATCGTTGGTTGTGAAACGTACGTAATGCGGAATCGTCCGCAGGAGGAGCGAGGGTGACAGACCAACCGGCCGTCAATGTTCGTGGCGCCTCAATGGTGTTCAACGCCGGAACGCCAGGTCAGGTCGATGCGCTCAGCGAGGTCGACGTCATTGTCGATCCCGGCGAATTCGTGTCGCTGATTGGGCCGTCGGGCTGCGGTAAGTCGACCTTGCTTCGCCTGATTGCCAACCTGATCGAACCAACGTCAGGCTCCGTCGAGGTCAACGGCAAGTCTGCAAAGCAGGCATGCGCTGACCAGGACTATGGCATGGCGTTCCAACAGTCAGGGCTGTTCGATTGGCGGTCCGTTGCCAAGAACATCGAGCTGCCACTCGAACTCAAAGGGTGGGACAAAGCCAAGCGTGCGGCGCGCTCACAAGAGATGCTCGACCTGGTCAAGCTGTCTGATCGCGGAGCGCACATGCCGTGGCAACTGTCGGGTGGCCAGCAACAGCGCATTGCCATTGCGCGTGCCTTGGCGTCGCATCCGCCGCTCCTGTTGATGGACGAACCATTCGGTGCACTCGACGAGATGACCCGCGAACACATGCAAGCCGAACTGCTGCAGATCTGCGAGGTCACCAACACCACGGTGGTTTTCGTCACGCACTCGATTCCCGAGGCGGTCTACCTGTCCGATCGCGTCGTAGTCATGTCGGCGGGCCCCGGTCGGATCACCGACGTGATCGACGTTGGCCTCGGCAAGAACCGTGACGAAGGAACCCGCGAGAACGATTCGTTTTACAAAAAGATTACCGAAGTCCGAGAAGCACTGCGCGGCGCCGAGTTGGGAGATGGCGCTCGGGGGATCGAAGACCGGTGAGTACAGCGATACGCCGATTCGGACGAGCGGCCTGGCCGCCACTTGCTTTTGGTGTTGGCTTTCTCGCGATCTGGGAGCTCCTCGTTCGAGTCTTCGACATCCAACCGTTCGTGCTGCCTGCCCCGACCGCGATCTGGTCGGCCTTTACCGTGCGGTTCAGCGAGGTGTTCGACCAGACGCTGGTGACCGGTACGAACGCCTTGGTGGGGTTGCTGATCGGGACCTTCATGGGTGTCGTGATGAGCCTGATCACCGTTCGCTTCCGGCTGCTTGAGGAACTCGTCACGCCGTTAGCGGTTGCGCTCAACGCGGTCCCGATCGTGGTGATCGTGCCGGTGTTGAACAACATGTTGTTCGGCACGACGAGCCAAGTGCCGCGCCGCCTGATGGTGGCACTCATCGTCTTCTTCGTGGTCTTCGTGAATGTCAGCAAAGGCCTCCGCCAGGTGTCAGCAACACATCTTGAGCTGATGCGCTCGTACGCAGCTTCATCGTCGGCAATTTTGCTCAAAGTTCGTGTGCCGAACGCTCTCGGCTATCTTTTCACATCCTTGCGAATTTCTGCCCCTTTGGCCGTCATCACGGCCTTCGTTGCCGAATACTTCGGCGGTGTCCAGAATGGACTTGCGACCGGCGTGCGGAGCAGCCTCAATGGCAGTAAAGATGTGACTTGGGCTTATGTGATCGGAGCGTCTGCGTTGGGTCTGACGTTTTACATGATCTCGGTCGGCCTGGAGCGCCTCCAACGGGGCAAGCAACCAGCGGATCAATTCACCTGAATAACCGCCAATAACTGAGGGAAGCCTCGGGGGAGAGAACCATGACTACAAGGAAGCAATCATTGAAGACAATTGCCGTCGCGGCAACAGTCCTGGGGCTTGTTGCCGCAGCCTGCGGCAGCGACGAGGCGGCGGATTCGCCCGCCGCAGGCGACACGGGCGACGCTGCTGCCTGTGAGACGGTCGACTCGGTCAGCTTGCAGCTGCAGTGGTTCACCCAGGCACAGTTTGCTGGCTACTACGCAGCAGCCGACAAGGGCTTTTACGCAGCCCAATGCCTCGACGTTGAAATCAAGGAAGGGGCCGTCGAGATCGTGCCGCAGGCTGAACTTGCGACCGGCAACGTCGACTTCGCGATTGCGTGGGTTCCCAAGGCACTCCAGACCCGTGAGGCAGGCGCTGACATCGTCAACATCTCGCAGGTGTTTGCCCGGTCCGGCACGCTGCAGGTCAGCTTCGCTGACTCGGGTATCGCCTCGCCGGCGGACTTTGCTGGGAAGACGATCGGCAACTGGGGCTACGGTAACGAGTACGAATTGTTCGCTGCGATCGGCGCCGAAGGCCTCGACCCGGCAAGCGATGTCACCCTTGTTGGTCAGCAGTTCGACATGGTCGCGCTGCTCGAAGGCGAGATCGATGCCGCCGAGGCAATGACCTACAACGAGTACGCCCAGGTCCTCGAAGCGATCAACCCCGACACCGGCGAGCTGTACACCGCCGCCGACTTCAACGTCATCAGCTACGAAGAAGTTGGCGTTGGCATGCTCCAGGACGCCGTTTGGGCTGACGCTGGTCGCCTCGCCGACGATGCCGAGTACAAGGACCAGGCAACCCGATTCGTTGCAGCGTCCCTGCAGGGATGGGCCTACTGCCGTGACAAC
>CALAHA010000287.1 GCA_937891565.1 uncultured Ilumatobacter sp.
GGTCAGGCCCCTTTCGCACTTGTTGGACGAGGTGTGCAGCAAGTGCGAAAGGGGCCTGACCCCATACGCACTATTGGCGGAGGGGCGATTCGACAAGGTTCAGTTCGCCGAAAGTCAGCGTGGCACCGAACGGTGCCTTACTTGGGCGTGGCGCTCAGCCGAAGACGGTGCGGTCCATCTGGCGGATGCGTGAAGCGAGGACGCCCATCAGCTTGTAGGCGATCGACGGGACGTCGTTGAGGACGCTGACAAAGCGACGTTGGTCGATCACGAGAAGTGTGCAATCAGTGGCACAGATTGCTGACGCACTGCGCGGGCCGTGGTCGAGGAGCGAGAGTTCGCCGACAACGTCGCCCGCACCGAGCGTGGCGACTTTTCGGCCGCTGCGCTTGATGGTGACTTCGCCACTCAGGATGACGAAGGCCTCACGTCCGGTCTGGCCTTGATCGACGATCAGGGAGCCTTCGGTCATCATGATCTCGTCAGCCGCCTTGGCGACTGTCTCAAGTTCCTTCTTGCTGCATGCGTTGAAGAGCGGAACGTTCTTCAGGGACTCAAGTTGAAACTTCTTGCTGGCCATATCGACACAGTAGGTGCATCGCGGATGTGTCGGGTGATTGGAATCGAAGCAGCTGCAAGCAGGCCGATCTCTCGCGTGCTGCGTCAGAACGTGATCAGCGGCTGAAGGTAGTCGTCGGGAGCGTCGAAGCCGAGCAGGTTGAGTACGGTCGCGGCGACATTCGCCAGGCCGTGTGCATCGCCTGGGGCTGCGTCGACCATACGGTATTCGCCGTCGTAGTTCGGATCGTGGATTGCAAATGGCACCGGCGACAGTGTGTGGCTCGTCTTGGGATGCTTGTCGCCCGCTGCATCGATGGTGTACATCACGTCGGCATTGCCGTGGTCGGCGGTGTAAATGATGACGCCTCCGAGTTCGTCGATGACGTCGATCAGCTGTGCCATGCACTCGTCGATGACTTCCATTGCCTCGACCGTCGCGTGCAAGTGGCCGGTGTGGCCGACCATGTCGCCACTCGGGAAGTTCAACCGACCGAACTGGTATTCACCTGACCGCAGGAGATCGATGGTTTCGGCGGTGATCTCACGGACCTTCATCGCAGGGGTGGTGTCGAATTCGACGTTGTCAGACGGGATCTCGACGTAGGTTTCGAGTGCCTCGTTGATGTAGCCGGACTTGTTGCCGTTCCAGAAGTAGGTGACGTGACCGAACTTTTGGGTCTCACTGATCGCGAAGCTGCGAATGCCCTCGGCACACAAGAAATCGCCCATGGTTCGGTCGATCGCCGGAGGATCGACGAGGTAGCGCTTCGGAATGAGCGCGTCGCCGTCGTACTGCAACATGCCGGCGTAGAACACGTCGGGGTGCTTCTCGCCGTTGGCTCCGGTGCGGTCGAACACGTCGAAGTTGGCTTCTTCGTAGGCGCGTGAGATCTCGATAGAACGGTCGCCGCGGTAGTTGAACAGCAAGACAGCGTCGCCGTCGTGCATCGCGCCGACTGGTTGCTTGTCGCCATCGCCGACGACGAATCGGCCGAGGTACTGATCGCCCTTGTCGGTCTCGGTGTACATAGTTTCGACCGCATCGGTTGCGGATGCGAACACCGGGCCTTCGCCGTGCGTGTGGCAAAGGTAGCCGCGTTCGACCATGCCCCAATCGGCTTCGTAGCGATCCATCGTGATCGTCATGCGACCGCCACCCGAGGCAATTCTGAAGTTGCGGCGTACGCCATTGCTCGTCTCCCTGGCGTTGATCTCGGTCAGCACCGCCTCGGTCTGGTCAATGTAGGTGAGGGCACTGCGGTGAGCGACGTCACGCCCGTCATGGAGAAGGTGCACGGCACAGCTCGTGACGCCCTCGTCGGCTGCTCGACGCAACAATTGATAAAGGTGCGCAGTCGTGGAGTGCACGCCGCCATCAGAGTGCAGGCCGAGCAGATGGAGTGTGTTGGCCGCACCACGCTCGATTGCCTGCTTCCACACGTCGGTCTCGAAAACTGCGCCGCTGGCGAGCGCCTTGTTGACCAACTTGGCGCCCTGAGCGAAGATCCGCCCCGCACCGAGTGCGTTGTGGCCAACCTCGCTGTTGCCCATGTCGTCGTCGGTCGGTAACCCGACCGCTGGCCCGTGTGCCGCCAGCTCTGTGTACAACTCGCTTGCGCCGAGTTGGTCGAGGGTGGGTGTGTTCGCTTCGGTGACCGCATTGCTCGGACCTGCGGGAGCCACGCCGACGCCGTCAGCGACGACGATCAAGACGGGACCGGGCCGACCGGAGAACGACGGATGTTTGCTGAGCGACAACGCCATGGCATCAGGATATGGACTCGGACCGACTGACGCCGAAGTTGCCACCAGTCCCGCAGGACCGAAGCGGTCCTACGATCTCCTCATAGCGGACACGTACGACTTCGACCGGTTCCTGCGCTACGACGAGCTGATGGCGTGGGTCGACGACCTCGCTGCCGAGCATCGCGACCTGGTCGCGGTCGAGACGTACGGCCAGTCGTATGAGGGCCGCGACCTGCGGTTAGTCACGGTGACTGATCAGTCGACTGGCTTGCACGACACGAAGCCGGCGCATTGGCTCGACGCCAATATCCACTCGGTTGAACTCACGGCGTCGGTGGCGGCGTGCCGCGTCTTGCAGCATCTCGTCGAGGGCTTCGTGAGCGGAGACGAACAGGTCACGAGGGCACTGCGCACCCGCACCTTCTACGTCGTACCGCGCGTCAATCCCGACGGAGCCGAGTGGGCCCTTTCTGGTTCGCCCCGGTATCGCCGATCGAGCAT
>CALAHA010000288.1 GCA_937891565.1 uncultured Ilumatobacter sp.
GCAGTTGCGGTCGGTGCCGACGTGGCCGACGAAGATGCGGTGGCAGCCGCGATCGCCACGATCAGGGATGAGCTGGGTGCCGTCAATGTGTTGGTCAACAATGCCGGCGTGCTCCGTGATGCACTGCTGGGCAAGATGGCCGCCGCCGATTGGGACCAAGTGCTTGCGGTCAATTTGCGGGGATCGTTCTTGATGTGCCGGGCTGTCGAAGGCGAGATGCGAGCAGCGAAGTGGGGCAGGATCATCAACCTCTCCAGCACCGCCGCTGTCGGCGATGTCGGGCGAGCGAACTACTCAGCGGCGAAGGCCGGTCTGATTGGGTTCACCAAAACTCTGGCGCTCGAACTCGGACGATTCAACATCACGGTCAACGCTGTGGCTCCAGGCTTCACCGTGACAGCGATGACCAGTGCCGTTGCGCAGCGCGTCGGCATGACGATTGAAGAACTCACCGCTGAAGTAGTGAAGGACATTGCTGTGGGGCGCGCTGGCGCGCCTGCTGACATTGCTCACGCGGTCTCGTTCTTTGCCGATGGGCGGTCCGGCTTTGTTTCGGGCCAAGTGCTGTACGTCGCCGGAGGACCCGTCAGCTGACGTAGAGCAACTCGGCCCGGTGGTTCACCAGGTGCCTGTTGAGAAACCGCCGTCAACCGCAATGATCTGGCCGGTCACATACGCGGATGCCCGTGCTGCGAGATAGACGGCGATGCCGGCCATGTCGTCGGGTTCGCCCAGGCGGCCGAGCGGGCATTTGGCGCGCAGGTCGTCGCCGATTTCTTCCAAGGTGGCATTCATCATCTTCGACGGGAAGGGCCCGGGTGCGATGGCGTTCACGGTGACGTTCTTCGGGCCGAGCTTTTGGGCGAGCACGCGAGTGACGTGATGCACGGCAGCTTTGCTTGCTGAGTAGGCGTAGTTTTCGAGCGCGGGCACTCGGAACCCGTCAATCGAGCCAACGTTGATGATGCGACCCGGATCGCGAGACGTTCCGGCTCGTTCGAGCATCGGGAGCACGGCGCGGCTGAGATTGAAGACACCCTTGACATTGGTGGCCATCACCTTGTCCCAGGCGCTGTCAGGGTATGACTCGAGAGGGCCGCCCCATGCCGCGCCGGCATTGTTGACGAGGACGTGTAACTTGCCCTCGCTCTCGCCCAGTTGCCCGGCGAGTTCCAAGATCTTTTCCTCGCTGGAGACGTCGCCTGGCAACGACAGGCACTCGCCATGTTCTGAGAGTTCGGCGGCGATGGAGTCGCATACGTCTTTTTTGCGCGACGAGACGTACACCTTGGCGCCAGCTTCGACGAGGCCGCGGGAGATCATCAGCCCGATTCCTTGTGAGCCGCCGGTGACGAGGGCAACTTTTCCAGTGAGTGAGAAGAGGTCGGACATGGCGTGAAGACTAAAGATCCAATGCGCCGTTGTCAACGATGATGTTGACAACGGGTAACGGACCCCATACGTTCGTTGCATGAGCACCGTTGAGGTCACCACCGAACAAGTTGGACAGACGCTTGTCGTCACGATCAATCGTCCCCACGTCCGCAATGCGATCAACCGAGCCGTCGCAGAAGGGGTCGCTGCCGCGATGGATCGCCTCGACAGCGATCCCGACTTGATGATTGGCGTGCTCACTGGCGCGGAGGGCACGTTTTGTGCAGGGATGGATCTGAAGGCGTTCCTGACCGGAGAGCGACCTGAGATCGAAGGTCGTGGCCTTGCCGGCATCACCGAGACTCCACCACGCAAGCCTGTCATCGCAGCCGTCGACGGGTACGCACTCGCCGGCGGGTGTGAACTCGTGCTTGCATGTGACCTTGTCGTGGCATCCAACTCGGCCATGTTTGGCATTCCCGAGGTCCGGCGGGGGCTCGTTGCTGGCTCTGGCGGGTTGGTTCGGCTGCCGCAACGCATCCCGCGCCAGATCGCGCTTGAGTACGCGCTGACCGGCGCGCATATGCCGGCGGCTGTCGCTCACCACTGGGGTCTGGTCAATCGCCTGACCGCGGGTGCCGCGCTGGACGGCGCGCTCGAGTTGGCCGCGGAGATCACCGTGAATGGCCCGTTGGCTGTTGCAATGACCAAGCGCATCGTGACCGAGTCGTCTGCTTGGCCGCCCGAGGATGTGTGGGAGATGCAGCGCGGTTTGGTCGAAGGGATCCTCGCGACGGACGACGCCAAGGAAGGCGCCGCAGCCTTCGCCGAAAAGCGGTCGCCGATCTGGACTGGGCAGTGACCCGGCGACCTGCGAAGCGCGAACTGAAGCGGCCCACTGCGCTTTGTAGCAGCAATCGTCAACGCCGACGTTGTAAAATGTCATTCGCATGAAATCTGGCCGTGGCAGCCATTGCGTAGGCTTTATAAGGGCTGATGGCTCTCGGCTTCCTCCTCGGCCGAATACCGTGGTTCTGATAACTCAACACAAGTGTTGACAATTGGTAACCACGTGTGTTCTAGTTCACACATGGACACCGCACCCGGTGCCATAGATGGATAGATGGGAAGTCATGAAACACACACCGGTCATCGCGGCAGCCGTCGCACTTGCACTCGTCGCCGCCGCTTGCGGTAGCGACGCTGATTCGACACCGGCCGCTGAACCCGCTGCCACGACCGCAGTTACGGACGAGCCAGCCGCTGAGTCCGCCGACGACGCGGCCGCTGCTGAGGTCGCGGCCGCTGGGATACGTGCCGCAGCATTCACAGAGGCGCCCACCGCGATTCCTCAATTGGTTCCGCTCACTGGGCCGGTCGAGCAAGGTGCGACCGTCGTGATCATCGGCTGCGAACTGCCCCAGTGCGGCGTGATCAGCGACGGAGCAATTGCCGCAGCTGAGGCCATCGGCTGGAAGACCGAGTACTTGCAGTACGACGCTCTTGGTGACGCCTACGCGACACTCCACCAGGCAATGGTCGACGCTCTTCAGTACGACCCGCTGGTCGTGTTCCCCATCGGTGCGGCGCAGCAGGCGTGGGACGATCTGCAGCCGCAATACGCTGAGGCCGGTATCACGATCACGACGATCGCCACCGGCGACACCGCCCCGAGCGACGTGGTCACCCAAGGCGCATCGGACGGCGCTGACTACGTCAAATCGGGTGCCATTCTCGCCGACTGGTTCATCGAGGATTCTGGCGCAAAGGGCAAGGCCCTCGTGCAGGACGTGCCGGCCTACGTGGTCCTGCAACAGTGGGCCGAAGGGTTCAGGAACAACGTCGCCGCAAACTGCACGGAATGCGAAATCGTGTCGTTCGATGCCGCTCCTGCCCAGATCGGCGAGTTGTGCCCGACGATCGTCTCGAAACTCCAGAAGGACCCCGATATCGAGTACTTGATCACGTCCGATGGAGCGTTCCTCCCCTGCCTGCCGTCGGCATTGGCCGCAGCCGGAATCGAAGGTATCAAGATCGCTGGTGGAGCCGCTGACGTCAATAACTTCTTGGAGCTCACGACCGGCGGCAATGCCGCCTGGAGCTCCGAAGCACCTGACCAGTTCGGCTGGATCGCTGTCGATATCGCCGCACGCCACCTGCTCGGGATGGACATTGAGCCGTCGGGCGGCGGTCGCCTGAACATGCTCGTCACAGCAGACAATGTGGGTAACCCCGACGACTGGGCGCTCGGGCTGCCATATCCCACTGACTATGAGGCCCAGTTCAAGTTGCTCTGGGGCGTCTGATGCAAGCAGCCGACATGTCGACACCGGGGGCCCTTGGGCCGTCGGTGTCGACGTCGGCGCTGCGGATCGAATCGCTCACCAAGACCTTCGTCGGAGGCCGGGCGCTCGACGGTGTCGAGCTCAATATTGCTCCCGGCGAAATCCATGCGCTACTCGGTGAGAATGGCTCCGGCAAGTCGACACTCATCAAGGTGCTGGCCGGTTACCACCGGCCCGATCCAGGTTCGCTTTTGCAGATCGGTGGACTCGACCTCGAGGTAGGAAGTGCACACAGTTCTCACGCGCTTGGTGCACGATTCGTTCACCAGGATCTCGGGCTCGTCGAGTCGGCGTCGATCAGCGACAACCTTGCGTTTGGGCCCGGATTCCCGACGAAGTGGGGCACGATTCGGTCACGTCGTACCCGCCTGCGGGCGACCGCTGCACTTGAGCAAATGGAGCTCGACCTCGACCCGGGTGCATTAATCGAGTCCCTTTCCCCGGCCCAGAAAACCGGGGTGGCGGTGGCTCGTGCGCTCCTGGCTGATTCGGTCCCAGATTCTGGACAGCCCGCCGGAGATGTGCAGTTACTCGTGCTCGACGAACCCACGGCACGGCTGCCCGATAGTGAAGTTGAGCATCTCCTCGAAATCGTTCGAACCGTTGCCGACCGGGGCATCGGGGTGCTCTACGTGACGCACCGCCTTGATGAAGTGTTTCAGATCGCAGAGCGCGCTTCTGTTCTGCGCGATGGCGTGAAGGTGGCATCGGAGCCGGTCGCAGGTCTGACACGTGACGCTTTACTCCACCATCTTCTTGGGGCGGCACTGGAGCAGCCGCATCGGCTGAACATCGCCGACGAATCAAGCTCCGCTGCCGGCCAGCCCAAAGCGACACTCAGCGTCGATCGTTTGACCTCCGATGTGTTGACTGACGTGTCCTTCGAGGTCTTTCCCGGTGAAGTCGTCGGTGTCGCAGGAATCACTGGTTCTGGCCGCGATGCACTGTGTGCCACCATTTTCGGGGCGCGAGCCCGCGACGAAGGCACGGTGCATATTCGATCCGAGATACTGCCGGCACGCCGCCCGGACCTCGCGATGTCGCGCGATGTCGCCTACGTGCCAGCGGAGCGGAAGCTCCAAGGGTGTTTTCTCGACCTCAGCGCACGCGAAAACATCAGCATCGCCAACCTTCGGGATTTTTGGCGAGTGCCTCTGCTCAGCCGCACCAAAGAGACGGCCATCACCAAACGATGGTTCGAGCGGTTGGGTGTCCGTCCCCGAGAGGCGATCGGCCAACCGCTGTCATCGTTTAGCGGTGGCAACCAGCAAAAAGTCGTGTTTGGCAAGTGGTTTCAACGAGTGCCGGTCATGTTTCTTCTCGACGAGCCAACACAGGGCGTCGACGTGGGAGCCAAGGCCGAACTCCACAGTGCGTTGTTCGATGCAGCGCAAGAAGGTGCAGCAATATTAATGAGCTCGTCAGATGTCGACGAATTGGTCACCGTGTGTGATCGCGTGATCGTGATGCGCTCCGGCCGCATCGCGGACACCTTGCACGGCGACCAGATCAATGTTCACTCGATCACCCGATCGGCGCTGGGTATGGCCGGCGACGTTGTCGAGCCGGGGTCGGAAAGCGCAAACGCGGTGGCGTCATGATCGGCATCAATCGCAATCTCGGATTCGATCGCTATAGCGGCCTGTATCTCTGGGCCTCCTTGATCATCGTCTTCTCGATCTGGCAGCCGCGGCTGTTTCCGACGTCGGCAACAGTGCATTCTGTTGCTGCCAACCGCGCCGTCGCCGCCGTGTTGGCGCTGGGTGTGATGATTCCGCTGATCGGTGGGGTCTTTGATCTGGCTATCGGGGCAACCGCTAACTTGGCGACGCTCAGCGCCGTACTACTGATCACGAATGGCCACAGCATTGCTGTGGCAGTGATCGTCGCAATTCTGATCGGCGCGTTGATTGGGGCGATCAATGGGTTCATCGTGGTTCGATTGCGAGTGGGGTCGTTCATTGCAACGTTGGGAATGGCGTCGGTGTTGGCCGCGGTCCAGATCATCGTGACGGGCAATTCCCAGCCGCGTTCACCTTCGAACTCGACGTGGACGGCGCTGACCCAGACGAAGGTGTTGGGCTTCCAGATCATCGTGCTCTACATGTTGATCATTGCGGCCGTGCTGTGGTGGGGTCTGCGCCACACACCCGCCGGGCGCTACCTTTACGCCATCGGGAGCAGTCCCGAGGCTGCACGGCTGTCGGGCGTGCGCGTCGACTTCTACACCTGGATGTCGCTCATTGCGTCAGGCACCCTCGCTGGAATTGCTGGTGTGCTGTATGCCTCGCTGTCTGGGCCGTCGCTGAGTTACGGACCTGCCCTGTTGTTACCCGCCTTCGCCGCAGTTTTCTTAGGCTCGACGCAGTTCAGTCCGGGCCGGTACAACGTTTGGGGCAGCATCCTCGCGATCTACGTGCTGGCCACCGGCGTCAAGGGTCTGCAACTCGTCACCGATGTCGTTTGGCTCGATCTCATGTTCAGTGGGGGAGCTCTCATTGCCGCAGTTGCCGTCGCAGGCGGTCGACAGCGAGCCGGCGCGGAAGCCAAGCGCCGCGAGCTCGTTCGACAAGAAGATCACCACGACCGATCGTCCATGGGCGAACCGTCGGCGCCGGCCGGAGAAGACGGATAGGCAGCGCTCAGTACGTGAGATCGCAATGCGGACCTTGTCGGTCCGGGTTCGCAGCACTCGTCTTGGGCTGATGTTGGGTGCACCCTGAGGTTGCAGGGTGCACCCGACCAGGTCAGGCGTACTTCATCACTCCACGGATGTTCTTGCCGGCGCGCATGTCGTCATAGCCGTCGTTGACGCCGTCGAGTGTGTACTCCCGAGTAACGAGATCGTCGAGTTCGAGCAAGCCTTCACGGTAAAGATTGAGCAGCTTCGGAATATCAGCTCTCGGGTTGCCTGAACCGAAGAGCGAGCCGACGACCTGCTTTTCCATCAGGGTCAGGTCCAGCAGGCTGACACTGGCCGACATCTCGGCCGCGGGATGGATGTTGGTCACGACGACGCGACCCCGCTTGGCAGTGAGTGCCAAGGCCTCGGCGAGTACGGCTCCTGACCCAACGCCCATCGTCATGATCACTTGGTTTGCCATAGTGCCCCACGACAGTTGTTCGATCAGCGGAAGTGCGTCGGCCATGCTTGCAGCGGTGTGCGTTGCGCCGAATTGCATCGCAGTTTCACGCTTGAACTCGACCGGGTCGATCGCGATGATTCGCTTGGCACCGGCCAGGCGGGCGCCCTGGACCGCGTTGGACCCGATGCCACCGACGCCGACGACGACGACGGTGTCTCCGGGGCCGACTTCGGCCGCGTAGACGGCGCTGCCCCATCCGGTAACGACACCGCAACCGAGCAGGCAGGCTCGATCCAGTGGGACATCCTTCTCGATCTTGATGCAACTGGCCTCGTTGACCACCGTGTCGTGAGCGAAGGTGCCCACGAGGCACATCAAGCCGAGGTCCTCACCGCTCTGTGTGTGATGACGGCTCGTGCCGTCACTGATCTGGCGGGCAAGCCCGAGCAGGTCGCCGAGATCGCAAAGATTCTGGTGACCCGTCGAGCAACTGTGGCAACGGCCGCAGCTCGGGATGAACCCGAAGACGACATGGTCGCCCGGTTCAAGCCAACTGACGTCGGGACCGACCTCTTGCACGACGCCGGCGCCTTCGTGGCCGCCAATCAGCGGGAGTTCGAAGGGAAAGTCGCCCGTGACGACATGTTCGTCGCTGTGGCAGAGTCCGGAAGCCGCGAGCTTTACTCGGACCTCACCTGGACCCGGCGGGTCCAGGTCGATCTCCTCGACGCTCCACGGGGTGTTCGTTTCCCACAAGATTGCTGCTTTGGTCTTCATCGGTGATCTCCCTAATGGTTGGTGACGTCCAAATTGTCAACGTCATAGTTGACAAACCTTAGTAAATAGTTCGCTCTCCGTCGAGGCCTCATTCATTGGATTCGCGCGACCCCGAGGATTCGATTGCCCTGTCGCTGTGCGCGCGTTTCCCAGATGGTTTGCGGTCAGGCCGCGCAACCGCACTACGTTGTTTGACTTGAGCAAGAAGAAGCAGAATGAGACCAGTGAAATCGGCCGACGGCGATCCTTGGCGTTGAACAAGGGTTCCGAGTCGTACCAAGCGCGACGTCGCGAGATCGCTCGGGTCGCCGCCGAATTGTTCAACGAGCGGGGCTTCAAGGGCACCAGTCTCGGCGCGGTTGCCAAGGCGCTCGGAACTGATCGTGCGTCGCTGTATTACTACATCGCGAACAAGCGCGAACTCTTCGACGAGGTGGTGCGCGAAGTGTCCGAAGCCAACGTGGCAATGGCGCAGGCGGTACTCGGAGCCGAAACGCCGGCGCTTGAGAAGCTGCGTACCTTGATTGTCGAACTGATGAAGTCATACGGCGATCACTACCCGCTGTTGTATGTGTACATCCGGGAGAACTTGTCGCACGTCGAGAGCGATCGCACGGAATGGTCGCAGTTCATGCGCATGCTCAACCGTCAATATGAAGACGCGATCATCGCCATCCTGCAAGAGGGGCTCGACGACGGCACCGTTCGCCCGGTTTCGTCGGCGCGCGTGCTGGCCTTCGGTGTGATTGGCATGATCGGTTGGACGAACCGGTGGTTCGTGCCGGAACGTTCCTCGGATACCGCCGAGGAAATCGGCATTGCGTTTGCGGAAATGGCCGTTGCCGGCCTCCGTGCCTGATGCCGCTCTGACCTCTGCAACGCGCACTTGACTTGTCAACACCGCCATGGAACACTGGGCACTGTTGTCAACACAGGTGTTGAAAGGTATCCGGATGCATGTCTCTGAAATCTCAGCGAACTCAGACGCCGTTGGCGTGGTCGGTGGGGGCACGATGGGCATTGGAATCGCGTACGTGTTCGCGGTTGCCGGGTGGCGCACCATCGTGGTCGAACCGAACGATGATCAAGCTGGCGAGTTGGGCCGAACCATCTCCGCGACAATCGGGCAGGGTATTGCCCGCGGCAAGCTGACGGCAGCGCAGGGAGCTGTGGTCGAGTCGTTGGTGTCACGTGTGTCGTCGGTGGACGAACTCGATGCTGGCCTTGCGTTGGTCATCGAGACCGTTCCCGAACGGTTCGAATTGAAGGCATCGGTCCTCGCCCGGATCGAGGAGCGTGCTCCACGCATCATCGCCACGAATACCAGCGCTCTGTCGGTCGACCGTCTCGCTGCAAACTTGGAGAATCCTGCGTCGTTCATCGGCATGCACTTCTTCAATCCGGTGTGGTCGCTCCCAATGGTCGAATTAGTGCTGGGCTCCGCCACGACCGACGAGACGGCCGAACGAGCGCGCCTTGTCGCCGCATCAATCGGCAAGCAGACCATCACAGTGTCTGACACACCTGGCTTTGCGACGTCGCGCCTCGACCTGATCGCGTCACTCGAGGCCATGCGCATGTTGCAAGACGGCGTCGCCACTGCCGAGGACATCGATAGGGCGATGGTCATTGCATACCGCCACCCCATCGGCCCGTTGGAGCTGAGCGACATCGTTGGTCTCGACGTTCGACTCGACATTGCCGAGAACCTCGCCACCTCGCTCGGTCCTCGTTACGAACCGCCCCAGGTGCTGCGGGACCTGGTCGCTGCCGGCAACCTCGGTCGCAAGACCGGTAGCGGATTCTTCGAATGGCGGTCCACGGACTCTGGGACCACGACGCCATCACCCGACCTCCATCGCCACCCCCTAGGAACGCCATGACAAACATCTTCGAATCTGAACTGGTCGACACTGCCGAGCACCACGGCGAGTTGAGGTCCAGCGTGCGCAAACTCGTTGCGCCGTTCGGCCGGTCGTATTTCCAAGGCGTCACCAAACGCAACGAAAAGCCGACCGAACTGTGGGATCAACTCGGCGCTGCCGGATTCCTCGGGGTGCACATCTCCGAGGAATACGGGGGCGGAGGTGGCGGACTCGCCGATTACAACATTGTCATCGAAGAGACGGCGGCGCTCGGCTGCCCGCTGTTGTCGATGGTCATTGGTTCGATCACCGGCCCGATCATCGAAGCGCACGGCTCACCTGCAATGCGCGACGACTGGCTCAGTGGTCTCGCCGACGGAAGCCGGCGTATTGCGTTTGCTATCACCGAGCCGGACGCCGGGACCAACACCCACAAGGTGAGTACGACAGCGAGACGTGATGGTGACGGCTGGCGCTTGAGCGGAACGAAGTACTGGACATCGGCCGTCGACGAATCTGAAGCGCTGATCGTCGTCGCCCGAGGGGACACGTTGGACGCAGCAGGGCGAAGCCCGCTTTCGTTGTTTCTCGTTGCAGCTGATGCTCCCGGTATCACGATGTCGCCGATCGAGACGGCGCTCCACGTACCGGAGACGCAGTTCACGGTCTTCTTCGACGAAGTCGAACTCGGCCCCGAAGCTCTCATCGGAAAGGAGGGCGACGGGTTGCGTCATGTATTCGTCGGACTGAATCCCGAACGGATCTGCGCGGCGGCTATCAACAATGGCATCTCGCGCTTCGCGATCGACAAGGGGGCGCAGTACGCCGTTGACAGATCGGTGTGGTCGACGCCGATCGGGGCGCACCAGGGCGTGGCGCATCCGCTTGCATCGGCCTATATCGGTGTCCAGCAAGCTCGCCTGATGACTGCACGTGCGGCACAGTTGTACGACGCCGGAAATCCTGCAGCAGGTGAGGCGGCGAATATGGCCAAATTCGCTGCCGCTGAATCCTCGCTCGTTGCCCTCGACCAGGCAATACAAACGCACGGAGGCAACGGGTTCGCGATCGAGTACGGACTTGCCGACCTGTGGTTCATTGCTCGACTCCACAAGACTGCACCGATCAGTCGAGAGATGATTCTGAACTTTGTTGCACAACACAGCCTTGGACTACCGAAGAGCTACTGAGAGGCCATCGTGACCTACACACTGGGCAACATCGTCCGCGAATTCGCCCGATCGACACCGGATGCGCCTGCATTAACTTTCGAGGGTGAGACATTGACATTCGCCCAGCTCAATGTGCGCAGTTCGCGTGTGGCGAACGCGTTGTCGGCGCAGGGCCTTGTCGCCGGCGACCGCGTCGCAGTGTTGTCGAAGAACGCGCCCGAGTTCTTCGACCTTGCCATGGGTTGCAGCAAGATCGGCGCGATTCTCGTCGGGCTGAATTGGCGTCTCGCCGCGCCCGAGATTGCCGTGATTGTCGCCGATGCTGCACCGTCGATGATCGTGGTCGGTGCTACAGAACGGCACCTTCTGGCGTCCGATGATGCAGAACCGGCGAGCCGGATAATCGTGTTTGGTGAGGAATTTGATGCGTGGCGCGACTCGGCATCAGCGCACGACCCGGCGCACGTCGGCGAATCCGATGACGTCACACTCTTGCTCTACACATCAGGGACCACTGGTCTTCCGAAGGGTGTGATGTTGACCAACGCGGGCATGTCGTACACGGCTCAACTCGGTCAAGCGTGGAAGATGTCGGCCGACAGTGTGAACCTCGTCGCGATGCCACTTTTCCACATTGGCGGAATCGGCTATGGCACATCGACGATGGCGCTCGGGGGCCATACCGTCGTCATGCGCGAGTTCGATCCCATCGCGGTCGTCGATGCGATTGCAAAGCACGGCGTGACGCACTCTTTCTTTGTCCCCGCGGCCATTCAGGCGATGCTCGCGGCACCCGGAGTGCGTGCTGCCGACCTGTCAAGTCTCGAGTTGCTGAGTTACGGGGCGTCGCCCATCGGCGATGCGCTGCTCCGCGAGGCGATTGACGTGTTCGGGTGCGATTTCACGCAGGCCTACGGAATGACCGAGACGAGTGGCACCGTCGTTGGCCTACCCGCCGAGGATCACGATCCTGACGGTGATCGTGCACATCTGCTCCGATCCTGTGGTCGGGCATTTCCTTGGGTCGAGTTGCGGGTGATCGACCCGACCACGCTCGATGATGTCCCCGTAGGCGACGTCGGCGAGATCTGGATTCGTTCAGGCATGGTCACCGCTGGCTACTGGAACAAGCCCGAAGCGACGGCCGAAGCAATTGTCGATGGCGGTTGGCTGCGGACCGGCGACGCTGCGTTCCAGGACGACGAGGGCTACATCTTCCTCTTCGATCGGTTTAAAGACATGATCGTGTCCGGGGGAGAAAACATTTACCCGGCCGAAGTCGAGAACGCCATGGCCGATCACCCCGATATCAGCGAAGTGGCAGTGATTGGGGTCCCCGATGAGCGGTGGGGCGAGACGCCAAAGGCGATCGTCGTGTTGCGAATCGGTAGTGCGGTCACACAGCAAGAGTTGGTCGAGTTCACGCAGACGCGGCTCGCAAAATACAAGTGCCCGACGTCGATCGAATTCACCGACGTCTTGCCACGGAACGCGTCCGGCAAGGTGCTCAAGAAGGACCTTCGTCAGGTCTATTGGCACGGCCGTGATCGTGCGGTCAATTGATGGACGCCGCGGCGCGCCTGCCGATCATCGGGCTGATGCGCCGATGGGTCATCGACTTCTTCAATTCACACGATGCTGCGGCAGCGCGAGGGTTGCTCAGCCCCGACTACGCATTGCGAGTCGGCGAAGCGACGATCGAAGGACGCGACGAGTACCTGGCTGCGGTGCAACGACAATTTGAACAGTTTCCGGGGCTGGGGATGACGGTGCACGCTGTGGTGAGTACCGAGGATCGGATTGCATTGCACTTCACCGAGCACGGGGCGTCGGCTGGCGTCGACAGTGCAGTGACGTGCTGGTCTGGTGTTGCGTTGTACCGCTCAGATGGTGCCGTGCTGACGGGTTGTGTTGCCGTCGAGGACTATGCCGCACGGCGGCGCCAGCTGAAAAGTGGAAAACCTGACGCGATTCGCCCACCGATGGCCGCGCCGTGGGACGGAGCAGCGCAGCCAACTGATCCGGAGGTCGAAACGTTGGTACGGCGTTGGCTCATTGACCAAACGGCGGTGTCGGCCACTGGAATCGTTCACGACGACGAAGACGCGATCGTCTCTGAGCCCCTCGACTTCGTGGCCACCGAGGTCGACATCACCGACATCTTCTCTGCCGGCTCGCGCGTTGCGTTCCATACCCGAGCGGTCGGCAACGACAGCGCCGGGCGTTCCGTAGTGCTCTGCAGTGCTGGGATCGTGACCGTGGCGAATGGTTGCGTCACCGATGGCCGAGTGATTCGAGATCGCGCTGCGCTGCAGCGTGCGCGCCATAGAACAGCGAGGGCTTGAGCGAATGGACATTGCACAGCTGACCGACGAGGCGCATCGCGCCGTGTTGGAGTTACTGCCGCCGGACCTCATGGATCTGACCGACATCGCCGCTGCGAGCGACAGGTTTACCGCACTGCTCGCCGCACGGCCAGCGGTGATACCGGACGGCGTCGAGGTCGATGACCACCTCGTTCCGCTTGCAGACGGGCATCAGCTCGTCGTACGCGTCTATCGCAGCTCATCGGCTCGGCCGATGAGCCCCGGTCTGCTGTGGATCCACGGTGGCGGCATGGTGCTGGGTGATGTCTCGATGAACGACGGTGAGTGTGCTGCGATGGCCAACGAACTCGACATCGTCGTTGCGTCCGTCGACTATCGACTGGCTCCAGCGTTTCCCTACCCGGTCCCTCTCGACGACTGTTACGCCGGGCTGAGTTGGTTCTTCGGTGCTGCGGGTCTGCTCGGATTGGACGCCGACCGAATCGCCATCGGTGGAGCGAGTGCTGGTGGCGGCCTGGCCGCCGGGCTCGCACTCCTCGCGCGAGACCGCGGCGAGATGCGACCTTGCTTTCAGCTTCTCACGTACCCGATGCTCGACGATCGCAACGACACTCCGTCGAGCCATGGGGTAACCGATCTTCGGCTCTGGAATCGTGACGCGAACCTGACCGGGTGGGACGCCTATCTCAACGGTCGGGCGGGTGGCGATGACATCGCGGCCTACGCGGCCCCGTCGCGAGCGACCGATCTGGCCGACTTGCCGCCAGCGATGATCACGGTCGGGGCGCTCGACATGTTCCTTGATGAGGACATCGCGTACGCGCATGCGCTCCTTCGTGCCGGTGTGCCCACCGAGCTGCATGTCTATCCGGGGTCATTCCACGGCGCCAACGCGCTGGTACCCCACGCTGCGGCGTCGCGTCGCTGGCGCCGCGATGAATTCGAGGCGCTCGACCAAGCGCTCAACCAAGACCGAACGAAGCGAACGGATATCCAACAATGAGCGACAACAGAACCCTTTGGCAGGAAGCCTTTGATGACTCGAAACTTCGGGAGGGCGACTATTCCACGATGTCCGGCGTCCCCCTCGAGCCCGTGTACGGCCCGGATGACGCCGAATTTCCGGGTGTGTACCCGTACACGCGGGGTCCATACGCGTCGATGTACAGGTCGCGGCTCTGGACGATGCGCATGTTTGCTGGGTTCGGCACGGCGGACGACACGAACGCCCGCTTCAAAGAAATCATCAGATCAGGAGGCACTGGCCTGTCGACGGCGTTCGACATGCCGACGCTGCTCGGCCTCGACTCGGATGATCCAATGTCGTTGGGAGAAGTTGGTCGTTGCGGCGTCGCGATTGATTCCTTGGCAGACATGGAGGATCTGTACGCCGGGATTGATCTTGATCAGATCACGACGTCGATGACCATCAACAGCCCGGCGGCGCCCATCTTCGCGATGTTCGTAGCCCAAGCGGAGAACGCAGGAGTCAATCGGGCTCGGCTCGGAGGCACCCTCCAAAACGATATTTTGAAGGAATACCAGGCACAGAAAGAGTTCGTCTTTCCTCCACGCCAGTCGATGCGGCTGGTGCGTGACACGATCAAGTTCACGGCCGCTGAAATGCCGCGCTGGCACTCGATCTCGATCTCCGGCTACCACATTCGGGAGGCTGGTTCGACCGCCGCAGAGGAGTTGGCCTTCACCTTGGCGAACGGCTTTGCCTACGTCGAGTTGGCACTGCAGGCGGGGTTGCCGGTGGACTCCTTCGCGCCGCGGCTGAGCTTCTTTTTCAACGCGCACATCGACTTCTTCGAGGAGATCGCCAAGCTCCGCGCAGCTCGCAGAATTTGGGCGCGGTGGATGAAGGAACGCTATGGCGCGGAGCTTGAGCGGTCGCTGCAGCTGCGATTCCACACGCAAACGGCGGGTGTTTCCCTCACGGCACAACAGCCAGAGGTAAACATCGTCCGGACCGCGATCGAGGCGCTCGCGGGTGTGCTGGGAGGAACGCAGTCGCTGCACACCAACTCGATGGACGAAGCAATGGCCCTGCCGACGGAGAAGGCGGCGCGTATTGCCTTGAGAACGCAGCAGGTGATCGCTTACGAGACGAATGTAACCCATGTGGCTGATCCACTCGGCGGGTCGTACTTTGTCGAGGAACTGACCGATGAGATGGAACGGCAAGCCGAAGCAGTGTTCAGCAAACTCGAAGAATTCGGTGATGGGTCGTTGTTGGAAGGTGTGATCAAAGGCATCGACGAAAATTGGTTTCAGGGATGCATTGCTGACTCTGCCTATGAGTTGGAACGCAAGTTCAATTCCGGTGAGCGGGTCATCGTCGGCGTGTCGGACTTCAAGGAAGGTAATGACGACGCCGAGATTGAGCTGTTGCGAATATCGAAAGAAGACGAAGCCCGGCAGCGGATGCGACTCGAAACGGTCAGGCATGACCGCGATCAGGAGGCGGTCGACAAGGTCCTCGCCACGCTTACCGACGAGGCCGCGGATCCTGAGATCAATCTGATGCCCACCCTGATTGATGCGTCGCACGCGTATGCGACCCTCGGTGAGATCATGGGCGCTCTGGCCGACGTCTTCGGCCGCCACACCGAGGTGCCGACGATATGAGCCAACGCATCCTTGTCGCGAAAGTGGGTCTCGATGGCCACGATCGTGGCGTCAAGATCATTGCTCGCATCTTGCGCGACGCCGGCTACGAAGTCATTTACACCGGGTTGTTCCAGACGCCACAGACAGTTGCGTCTGCGGCTGTAGATGAAGACGTCGATGCCGTCGGATTGTCGATGCTGTCGGGCGCTCACTTGACGCTGGCACCTCTGGTAGTCGAAGAGCTGCGCGGCCGCGGGAGCGACATTCCGGTCATTGTCGGAGGGATCGTCCCAGCCCTCGACATCGTCGAGTTGACGGAAGCCGGAATCGCCGCCGTACTGACTCCGGGCTCTACAGCGGCCGAGGTTGTCGGCGCAGTGCGACGGGTCCTTGCCGCATCGACTTGATCGAGCCGGGAGAGTTCGACGGCGCTCACCAGCTGCGTCGGAATCGGCCAGTGGAAAGCAGACTCGGATCGTCAACCGGCCTCTGCAATCGGTCCACGTTGCCGGCGCCCACGAAAGCAAGGGGGTTTTTCCCCACCTTCCCCATCGGCCTGGACTCCTTGGGGTGTTGCTGTCTCGTTGCCAAGCTGCTTCTGCAAATTTCTTGGAGCGTGAGGGATCTTAACGGGCGGGCGGTGGTGAGCATGGCGTGGATGACGTTGCCGCCTCGGTGTTGGAACGCGCCGTTGATCGAGCTTCCGGATCGCCAGTCGGTGGGTGAGAGTCCGGCGTAGGAAGCGAGGCGTGAGCCATCCTTGAAGCGGATCGGGTCGCCGATCTCGGCGAGGGTTCGTGCTCCGGTCCTGGAACCGAACCCGCAGAGAGTCACAAGGACCTTGCCGAGAGGGTGCGAAAGGAACGCCTCCTCGATCTGAGTAGCGAGTCGGCCGCGTTGCTGCTGAATACGGTCGACATCGGCGAGCAACTCGCCGACGACTTGGCCCCACGTTTCAGCCGCTGGCAGCGTCACCGTCTGCGCTTCGAGCGCCAGCCAAATCTCATTGGCAAATTTCGCGGCGATGTGATGCTGGCGGCGCCAAGATCGCAACTCGGAGAGC